>CAMBEX010000009.1 GCA_945865865.1 Bdellovibrio sp. ZAP7 | reverse complement strand
GCTTGCGAGCCAGAGTGTGGCTGCACGTTTGCGGCAGCCGCGCCAAAGAGTTTGCAGACGCGCTCGATCGCAAGGGCTTCGACCTGATCCACAAATTCGCAACCGCCGTAATAACGTTTGTTCGGATATCCTTCAGCGTACTTGTTGGTGAGGATGGAGCCTTGGGCTTCCAAGACGGCGCGGCTCACGTAGTTTTCTGAAGCGATGAGCTCGAGACCTTGCTCCTCGCGCTCATGTTCTTTTTGGATCGAAGCAGCTACTTGGGGGTCAGCAGAACCTAGGCTGCGGAGAAAATCTTTGTGTTTCATTTTCCGTCTCCGGTGGATCCTTGAGTTTTGCTTGGGGATGCTTTTGCCCGAAGGTGATCGAGCGCTGCGATTTTTTCAACGCGCTGGCAGTGCCGGGGGGCCCCGCTAAAAGGCGTCTCAAGCCAGGTCATGGCGATTTCAGCACCGTAGGCAGGGGCCACAAATCGCGAACCCAGGCAAAGGACGTTGGCATCATTGTGCTCGCGCGAGAGTCGAGCGGAGACGGGGTTTTCGACCAGTGCAGCGCGAATTCCTGAGATCTTGTTTGCGGCGATACTCATTCCGATTCCGCTTCCGCAGATTAAAATACCGCGAGCGGCCTCGCCATTTGCGATCTTGCGGCCGAGCGTCTCAGCAAAATCCGGATAATCGACGGTGTCGCTGCCATTGATCGGGCCCAAGTCAATCCAGGTGTGTTGTTTGAGTAAGGATTTGATGGCTTGCTTGAGTTCAAAGCCTGCGTGATCCGAGGCAATCAAGATAGGAGCTGTGTCCGGAGTTTTGACCATAAGGCCCTCGAGTGAGTTGAACGCTTGAGTGCGTTCTTAAATGCGTCCGACAATCAGGCTCGCGTTGGTGCCGCCAAATCCAAAGCTGTTGGAAAGTGCGTAATCCAATCGTTTTTCGACTGCTTGATTGGCTGTGAAATCCAGGCCGAGTTCTGCGCATCGCGCATCGAGATTTTCAAGGTTGATGGTGGGTGGAATTTTTCCATCCCGAATCGCAAGCAGCGAAAAAATACACTCAATTGCGCCGGCCGCACCCAGCAGATGACCTGTCATGGATTTGGTCGAACTAATGTGAAGGTGCTCGGAGCCCTTCGGAAAAAGCCGTGCGATGGCGCGAGCCTCTTCGACGTCTCCCGCGGGAGTCGAAGTCCCGTGCGCGTTGATGTAGCCGATCTGTTCAGGGTTGAGCTGCGAATCTTTTAGCGCCATTTCCATCGCGCGTCGACCGCCTTCGCCTTCAGGAGAAGGGGTGGTCATGTGATAGGCGTCACCTGAGAGACCGTAGCCTTTGATCTCACCGTAAATTTTTGCGCCCCGTTGTTTGGCGTGCTCGTACTCTTCGAGAACGAGAATCGCCGAGCCTTCACCCATGACAAAGCCGTCACGGTCTTTATCGAAAGGACGCGATGCGCGGGCAGGTTCTTCGTTTCGCGTGGAAAGTGCTCGCATCGAGGCAAAGCCGCCGATTCCTAACTTACAAACGACGGCTTCACCGCCACCCGCAAACATGATGTCAGCGTCACCGCGAACAATCTGACGAAAGGACTCGCCGATGCTGTGTGCGCTCGAAGAGCATGCGGTCACGTTGCAAAGATTAGGTCCTTGAATATTGAGCAGGATGCTCAAGTGGCCAGCCGCAAGATTGGGGATTACACTCGGAATGAAAAAGGGGGTGATGCGCTTGTAGCCCTTAGTGATCAAGTCGTCGTAGACGTCCGAGATCTCAGGAAGTCCGCCCATTCCAACGCCGATATTCACTCCGATGCGAGCGGGATCGATCTTGGAGCGGTGAGCCTCCAGGCCCGAGTCTCCGTATGCGTCGAGTCCGGCTGCGAGCGAAAGATGAATAAAACGGCCCATTTTACGCGCTTCTTTTGAATTTGCCGCTTGAGTGACGGTGGTTTCAGGGCTGGGGTGGTAAGGTCCGACTGCACGGGTGACGTCGAAGTTTTTAACTTCACCCGCAATCGTGACGGGACAATCGGTGAGATCAAAAAGACTGATGCGGTCGACGCCTGAGCGACCGTTGAGAGCGTTTTCCCAGGTTTCTTTGACGGTGTGGCCGAGGGGAGTGAGTGCACCCATTCCGGTAACCACGACACGTCGGCGATTCAATGAAACTCCTGCAGTCATTTGGCCCATGTTCTCAAAAAAGAAGAGGGGTGTCCGCTGAGCGAAAACACCCCTCTCTCAAAATTAGTGAGTAGCCTTGGAGGTGACGTACTTCACGACGTCGCCCACAGTCTTCATTTTCTCTGCGTCTTCATCAGGAATATCGAGGTCAAACTCTTCTTCCATGGTCATGACAAGTTCCACGATGTCGAGGCTGTCAGCACCGAGATCGTCGATGAACGAAGCGGTGGGAACCACTTTGTCCTGCTCGACGGCGAGCTGGTCACAGATAATCGTTTTGACTCTTTCTTCGAGGTTGGCCGACATTCTATTCTCCTTTAGTTTCAAACTAGGCTGAACTCAGATGATTTAGACCGTTAAATTTACTGTTTCCGAGAGGATCTGAGGCGTGTGCCTGGAGCAGAGCGATCGTGAGATCCGTCTGCTACATGTACATGCCGCCGTTAACACCGATCACCTGACCGGTGATGTAACGGCTTTGGTTGGAGGCCAAGAACGAAACCAGTGCGGCCACGTCTTCGGTCTCTCCCAAGTATCCTAGCGGAACGGTGCGGAGAATCGCCTCTTTTTGGGCTTCCGTCAAGGCCCCAGTCATGTCGGTGGCGATATAGCCGGGGGTGATGACGTTTGCCCGAATGTTGCGACTTCCTAGCTCTTTTGCCACGCTTTTGGTGAATCCGATCAGTCCCGCCTTGGCGGCGGCGTAAGCGCTCTGGCCGGCATTTCCCATCTCTCCGATGACCGAAGAAATCTGGATGATGCTCCCTTGTCTCGCGCGCATCATCTGTCTGGTAACCGCACGCGTGCAGTAGATTGCGCCTTTGAGGTCGATATCGAGGGTTTTTTCGAGGTCCTCGTCCTTCAAGCGCATAAGCAATGCGTCAATGGTGACTCCGGCATTGTTGACCAGGACCGCGACGGGGCCAGACTTTTTGGCGGCGGCCTCGATTTTTTCGTCCACCTGGGCGGAGTTCGAAACATCAAAACCACAAAGTTCGCCGCTTCCACCGGCAGCCTGAATCTGATCGAGCACGGCTTGGGCGCGGGCTTCGTTCGACGAGTAATTGATCAGGACATGAAAACCATCTCTAGCCAGGCGTTGAACGATGGTCGCTCCGATTCCTCGGGATCCACCGGTGACGAGAGCGACGGGTTTTTGGGAATTCATACGTGACCTTTCTTACTGACTCAGCTGAGCTTGGATTCTACTTTTTGAACAAGCCTTCGGCTGCTTGCACACCAGCGGCGTCGCCCAAACTCTGAATCGCCAGGGTTTTTCCTGCAGCCTGCGAGATTCTTTTGGCAAGTCCCTGGAGGACTTTTCCTGGGCCAAATTCAATTCCGGTTGTCCAGCCCGAGTCCATCATCGTTGCCATGGATTGCTTCCAAAGCACCGGATGATCCACTTGCTCAACGAGAAGTTCAAACACGACCCCCGGCTCCTGAGTGAGACGCGCGGTGCGATTGGGAATATACGGGCAGGCCATGAGTTTCGCTTTCTCTGCGGACGCGGCCTCTGAAAATAGTCTGGCCATGTGATCACGCGCGGGCGCCATGAGTTTGCAATGGAAGGGCGCGCTGACTTTCAGAGGAATGGCTTTGCCTCCCGAGAAATCTGGATCGGATTTGATCAGTGCGATGGCCTCTTGAACCGCGTCGCTTGATCCCGCAATGACGATCTGGCCGGGGGCGTTGAAATTGGCAGGTTCTACGACCGCTTCAATACTGGTCTTTTCGGACTCGCCCCTAGCACGCTTGGTCTTTGCCGCCGCTGTCGCTTTTTCGCAAAGAAGCGCGATCCATTCGTCGCCGTTCAGAACCGCAGCCATGGATCCTTCGCCCGCCGGAACGGCTTGTTGCATGGCTGTCCCGCGCGCGCGTACCCAACGAACCGCTGAAGCCAGTGAAAGGGAGCCTGCGGCCACCAGAGCCGAGTATTCTCCCAGCGAATGGCCTGCCACTGCGATGGGAGCAAAGCCGAGTTCTTTTTGAGCGACTCGAAACGCCGCAACCGAAGTGGTGAGTAGTGCGGGCTGAGTATTTTCGGTGAGTGCGAGATCGGACTCGAAGCCATCAAAACACAGGTGTTTGAGATCTAGGCCAATGGCATCCGAAGCCTCTTCAAAAACCGCACGAGCGGTATTGAATTGTTGAAAAAGGTCTTTGCCCATTCCGATGTGCTGCGCGCCCTGCCCTGGAAAAAGCGCAAAAATGGCTGAATTTGTCGTCATTTTTACCACCTCATCAAAATGGAGCCATAAGTGAGGCCCGCGCCAAAAACGTCGAGTAACACCAGGTGGCCAGGTTTGATTCGTCCATCACGAACCGCTTCGTCGAGCATCGTCGGAACGGTGGCCGCCGAAGTGTTTCCGTAGCGCTCCACATTGAGCAAAACTTTTTCCATCGGAAAGTCGAGGCGATTGGCGACGGCTTCAATGATTCGAAGATTGGCCTGATGGGGAATAAACCAGTCAATGTCCTCGGCCTTAAATCCGTTAGTTTCAATGGCGGTCTGGGCAAAGTCAGCAAGCGTTTTGACGGCGACCTTGAAAACCTCGCGGCCCTTCATCTGGAGAAAATTTTGTTTGAGCGCAATCGTATCTGCGGTGACAGGTGAGCGCGAGCCGCCAGCGGGCATTCCGAGGAGGTCAGTCAGAGTCCCGTCCGAGTGAAGGTGGCTCGAAAGAATTCGCTGAGGAGAATCCGAGGACGTTCTCTCTACGATTGCGGCGCCAGCTGCGTCACCAAACAAGATACAAGAAGTGCGGTCTTCCCAATTTACGAAAGAGCTCAAGACTTCGGCACCCACGACTAGGATCGTTTTGGATTGTCCGGCGCGAACAAAAGTGTCTGCCATCGAAAGGCCGTACAAAAAACCAGAACAAGCGGCGTTGATGTCCACGGCCCAGGCGCGTTTGGCGCCGAGCTTTGCTTGAAGCCAACACGCGGTAGAAGGCACCAGCGTGTCTGGCGAACAAGTGGCGTACAAAATCTGGTCAATATCCTCGGGTCGCTTGCCGGCCATCTCAAGAGCTTTTAGAGCGGCCCTGTACCCTAGCGAGGAATTGAATTCGTTGGGGTCCCCGGGCTTAGCAATTCGTCTTTCACTGATGCCCGTTCGTTCGCGGATCCACTCGTCACTTGTATCCACTCTCACCGCCAGCTCCTGATTGGTCAGGCGGCCTTCTGGAAAAGCCGATCCCGTGCCGGAAATTCTGGAGGCAAACAAGGTGGTGGGTGAGTTTGAGGGAGTCATAGATTAGTTCCAGTGGTTACTGCTGTGAAAGCACCTCATCGAGGTTTTCGACAACCTTTTTATTCACGGCAGACTGAGCGCGAAGAAGGGCGTTCTTGATCGCTCGCGAGTTGCTTCGACCGTGGCAAACAAACGAGTAGCCGGCCACCCCCAAGAGGGGAGCCGCCCCGTACTCGGCGTAATCCAGTTTCTTTTTTAGGCCTCTAAAAGCCTGTGCTGCCAAGAGAAATCCCAGCATCGTGAGAGGGTTTCGCTTGGCTTGTTCCTTGAGGATTTGAACCACCGCAGAGCCCAAGCCCTCAACCGACTTGAGAACGACGTTTCCGACAAACCCATCGGTGACAACGACATCGACGTGGCCTTTGAAAATCTCTTTGCCCTCTGAGTAGCCGACGAACTGTCCAACTTTTGCGAAAGTGGGATGTTTTTCGACCATTTCCAGGGCGGCGCGAGTGAGTTCGTTGCCTTTGGATTTTTCCTCACCGTTTGAAAGAATACCTACGCGAGGAAGTCCCGGACTCTTGCGATCGACTTGCGCGAAAACGGCGCCCATGACGGCAAAATCACGCAGGTGTTCAGGCTTACAATCGACATTGGCTCCGACGTCAATCACGACGCAGCCATCCTGACTGAGCGTGGGGAGCGTGACGGCGATGCCAGGGCGTTCGACGCCTTTGAGCCGGCCCATGTTGAGCAGTGCCGAGGCCATCATAGCGCCTGAGTGCCCCGCGCTGATGAAAGCGGCGGGTCCTTGGGCACCTGACTTTCTGGCCTTCCAGCTTTCACTGGCCATTCGACAACCAATGTTGATGGAAGCGTTCGGTTTATTGCGCAGCGATCGTATCGAATCCGACATCTCGATCGTGTCGGACGAATGAACGAGTCGGACACTGCACTTGGAGCGCGTGTTAATAGTGGAAGCGGACGCAGTGAGGGCGTCGTTGAGTAGGCGCAACGGTCTCTTAGCTAAAAGTGGCCTGAGTACGTTTTCGTCGCCGACTAAAACGAGCTCGCCTTCAAGTTCAGGGAGAGCCTGCTGTGCTCCTTCCAAAATGACTTGGGGGCCACGGTCGCCCCCCATGACATCCAGGATCAGTTGCGGCATGGAGAGTAATTAAGCCTGAGCCGCTACTGATTTTGCCGGAAGAACTTGCTTGCCGTTGTAAGCGCCGCACTTGCAAACGCGATGAGGGCGAGTGATTTCGCCGCAAGCGCTGCAGGGAGTGATGGTCGTTTTGCCGAGTTTGTTACCGGCTGCGAATCGGCGCATATTGCGGCGGCTCTTGGATACTTTTTTCTTAGGTGTTGCCATGGTTTCTCCTGTTTAAATTCAGCTAAAAATTCAGCTCTGTTTGCCGGTCAGGTTCTCTGACTTGGGCTTGAAACTTTTAAGACCCGAAAACGCGGTGTCGGATGTTTTCACGCAGGCGCATCGGCCAGTATTCAGGTCAGCACCACATTGGTGACACATCCCTTTGCATTCATCACTGCAGAGAGGTTGAAAGGGAACCTGGAGCTGCAGCTGCTCAGTCAGCAGTGCGCTCAGGTCGATAAAGTCTTCTGAAAGATACGTAATATCCAGGTCCTGACTCTCGCCTTTGGCTTCGCGGTCGGCCGAAAAATCATGCGCGTGCCGGGCTTTTCCATGAGTGTGGCCGATAATTTTTCCGGTTTCTTGACCTGCGTGATTGGTTCCGCGATGCGCGATCCCGGCCATCACGGGATCTTTGCAAAAGAGCGCTGAAAAGTGAGGGGTGCAGTGGCGTGAATAAGTTGTCGCACAACGACTGCAAAGGAGGTGGATTTCGGTTTTGATGTCGCCGGTCACAAGAATGACTTCGTCAACCCGGCGGAGAGAAAAACTTACTTGAGCTGGACGGGCAGACGCCGTTGCGGATTTCGGGCGAAGCGCATTCAGGGCGGCCTCGCTCTCAGAAGTCTCGTCGATCTTGGAAATGACGTGAGTCACCCAGTCTTCACGTTCAGTGAAGTCTAAGTCAGTCTGTTGCTCGGTGATCGCGCTCAAAAAAATCTTCATGGGATGAATCCAAGTCGCCGGACCTTAACTGGAGCAATGAGATCAAGTCAATTGTAATTTCGTCAAAGGTTGCGCGTGAAAGCTTTGAAAATCGTCCGTGGAGATCCAACATATTTTGCGATTTTTCAGCCGGGAAATGGGGATTCCGAGAGCCTTAAGTGGGTACTCAGTGAGGTGAGGAAGGTTCATGAGCAGAGTTTGCTGAAGATTGCGGCCATCTGCCTGGGCCTCTGTTTGTACCCATTCCGAAAACGCATCCGTGAGAATTTTTCCTCCCCCCGCAAGAGTGCCCGAACGAACACGGCAGGCACCTTGGTGGAATCTCACCTGGAGGGGGCCAAAACTATGCCAGGAGGAGCCAGAGGTCGCTGCGGCAGGGGCGCAGTCAGATACAAAGCACAGCCCGTTGGGGTGCAGCTTTTGGGTCCAGCGAACCAAAACTGGGTCGACATGAATCTGATCCAAAATGATTTCGACGTGGGTTTTGGATCTTCCGAGAGCCGCGCCTAGCACCCCAGGCGCCCGGTGATGAAAGGGGAGTGCGTTCCAGGCGTGGGTGACGCCCGAAAAGCCCGCATCCAGGGCCTGCTGGGCCTGAGCTTGTGTTGCCTGGGAGTGGCCAATGGCCAAGGTAATCTTGCGTGCTTTCGACCAAGCTGTGAGCTTCTTGAGCTGAGCTAAACTGAGGGACTCGGGGGCGAGCGTGATGAGTTTAAGGGTCTCCTGACTGGCGTTCCAGAGGCGATCGAGTTCGGCCATCTCCAGTTTTCGAAGTAATGGGACGGGGTGCGCTCCACTGGCATCTGAATTCAGAAAGGGGCCTTCGAGGTGAATTCCAAGTGGAATAGCCCCCGGGTGATTTTTGCTGCGAATCCAACGTCCCAAATTTTCAACGGCCTGCTGAAGATCGTTTCGCGACGAGGACAGGGTCGTGGGACAGAAGGCGGCAATTCCTTTTTTCCAGAGTTTAGCCGAGAGTTCATCCAATTGGCTGTGGGAAGCTGTCATCAGGTCGATGCCAAAGGCACCGTGAAAATGAAGGTCGACTGCTCCGTAGGATTCTAGGGCTTTGACTTTACTCTTGACCGGTGTGATGGGGCGTGGCACCCACGGAAACGTAGCACAAGACTTTTTTCGGGACAAATGTCGTTAAATATCTAGGACCTAATCTCATGGCCGTTTCTAAGACCAGTTCGCGCAAAGTCGTAAAAAAACCGACGCCAGCCCAACCCGCATCCAAGCTCAAGGCGGTTCTCCTGGAGCTAGCCAAAAAGGGTGCAAGCAAGGCGATGGCAGCCGCCCGACCCAAGCCAGCCAAGTCGCTCGTTGCGGCCAAAACGAACGGAAAAGCCGCTCACCAAAAAGCGGCGCCCGCAGCAAAGCCTAAGGCAAAAGCGCAGGCGGTAACGGCAGCCAAGGGTTCTTCAAAAGTTTCCGCGAAAAAACCTACCCCTAAAGTCATGGCAAAGGCGCCTCAAGAAAAACCCACACTCAAGGGTAAGGAAAAGGCTGCGGCAACTTCGGGCAAGCCTGCTCCTGTCGCCACAAAAACGGCTCAGACCAAGGGACTCCAAAAGGCTGCATCCCATCCGGGGACAGCTGTGGTGGTGGCAGCGCCCTCGAAGGCTGCAGCTCAACCCACGGCTAAGGGCATAAAAGCAGCAAGGGCTGCCAAAAATGCTATGGCCGCAACGATTGCAACCGTTTCTGCTCGTTTGACTGGACGCGCGCCTATTGAATTTACGGGCGATGCCGTTTGTCGCGAAGTGGCTTGCGAAGGGCTAGGAACCAGCGCTGGCTACTGCCGCATGCATTACATCAAAAATTGGAAAAAAATTAAGCGCAAGGAAATCATCCTCAAGGAACGCAAACTCAATCACTACATTGAAGAGCTGGTCGCAAAGTACCCAGACAAGTACATCGAAGTGATCCGTCAGGACCTTGCGCACGAAAAGGACTTCGCCAAGGTCGTTCGTGATTTGGACTTGGATGAAAACGCAGAAGAGTTCGAGACCGAAGGCGAAGGGCCCGAAGTCATCGACAACATCAAACGCGACTTCGAAGACGAAGGCGAAAGCTTCTAATTCAGCTTAAGCAGCCTGCGCCCAGACCTAAGCGAGGGCTCAGTGCAGCGTTCCGCTGCCGTTGCCGCTGCCATTTTTTCCTGAGGGCGGGCTCTGGTCGGCATTTTTACCCGTAACAAAGAGCTTTTCGGTCTCTTTCTGCTCGGCTTCGAGTTTTTCCTGATAGTGAGGGTCATGCTGAGCCAGCCAGTCGTCAGCCAGTTGATCGAGCTTGGGGTTGGCTTTGTCGACTTTTAAGAAAACTTTTCTTTTGTCGAGTGTAACCTCGGACCAGTCGAACGGGACGTTTTGAAGTGAAGAGAGTGACCCGGAGGTCAACTGCTCGATCGCTGCGGGATTTTCTGCGCTGAGCAACTCTTGGTAAATCGTACCGATCGCATCCACACAAAGGGCAAGCAGGTCTTGCACTGTAGGCGAGCTCGCTTTGGGATCAAACTCCATGCTTCCGTAAACACTCGTCGCGGAAAGCTGGTCACCCTGTTGAAGAGAAACACAGAGGACGATCTCGTCCGCAAAAACGGCGCCGCTGGCGATAAATCGAGATTCTGGTTTTGATTCTTGAACGGCTTTGAGGCCCACATCGAAATTTGCGGTAAAGACCTGCTCAATCATTTCCAAATAGTCGTGAGGGAGAGGACTCGCCTTGGATGAGGTGGTTTTGTGACGTTCCATTTTAGATGATTCCTTGTGGGAGGTTGTCGAGCGGCGGAAGCTCTGACAACGTGAGAGTGAGGGTGAGGGTTTTTGCTCCTCGTTGAAGAGTGACTTTGATCTTGTCTTTGGGACGGCGTTTTTCTAGCACGCGCTCAACCGCTTGGGTGTCGAGAGTCTCAGTTCCCTCGATCGAAGAAATAATATCACCTACCCGAATGCTGCCTTGGCCAGCGGGTCCGCGCGGAGCCAGATCGTAGACCAAGACACCTTTGTTGGCGGAAAGTCCGTAATAGTGTTCGAGCGAGGGGGTGATTCGTTCACCTAAGATCCCGAGCCAGGGGCGCGGGACGCGGCCGTATTTTTTGAGATCTTCGAGAACGCGTTTAGCTTCGTTGACTGGAATGGCAAATCCCAGTCCTCCACTCTGCCCTGTTTGCGAGTAAATGGCCGTATTGATTCCGATGACTTCACCTTTGAAGTTAAAGAGCGGCCCTCCGCTGTTTCCGGGATTAATGGAGGCATCGGTCTGAAGAAAATTGTCGAAGGGGCCGATTCCGATGGTTCGGTTTTTTGCGCTGATGATCCCGACAGTCACGGAGTGTTGTAGGCTGAAGGGGTTTCCTACGGCAAACACGGATTCGGCGATGCGGACCAGATCCGAGTCACCCATGGGGACACGGGTGAGATTTTCGGGCGTTTTCTGCGTCGATTTATCGATGATCTTGAGAAGCGCGAGATCCAGTTTTTGATCTTTGCCGATGATCTTGGCGTTGTAGACTTTCTTGTCAATCAGGGAGACGAGCACTTCAGTCGCGTGACTCACCACATGGTTGTTGGTCAGTACCAGGCCTTCATTTTCGTCGATGATAAAGCCTGAGCCCAGTGAGCTTTGCTTGCGCTCCTGGGGGATTCCCCAATAGCGAAAGAAATCGTCCATTCCGTACACCTGGGTGCGCGTCAGGGTCGTCGAGCTGATGTTGACGACGCCGGGCAATATTTTTTCCACGAGATCCGGAAGTTCATTTGCCGAGGGGAGTGCGGCAATCGAGAGCACGGAATTTATGCTCGAAATAAAAAGACCGAAGCTCAGGGCTAAGAGAAAACAAGGTTTTTTCATAGTTTACTGGCTCATAACATAGTTCGGCGGCACGGCATAGTTGGACCGCAGTCGTAAATGAGGCTGCAAATGGGAACGGGTTCGGGCTAAATAGCAGCATGGAAACCCGCCCATCTGACGTAGAGAATCGTTTTAAATCCCCGAACCAAGCGATTCGGGATGTTCAGCACTTTGGCGAGGAGGGTGGGGTCGTTCCTGTAATCGATGTCGCTGCAACCTCCTCATTTTTGCATCCCGAAGATATGGAGCGCGCGTTTCACGGAGAGGTCGAGGGTTGTTACCTGTACAGCCGGCATTCCAATCCGACCGTCGTGATGTTGGGAAAGAAACTGGCAGCCATGGAAGGAATGGAGGCGGCACTCGGGGTTGCAAGTGGAATGGCAGCAGTCTCGTGCGCGATTGAGCAACTCATGCCTCAAGGCGGCCATATCGTTTCTTCACGAATGGTTTATGGCGGCACTTACGCCCTCTTTGAGAACGTGATGCCCAGACGCGGGATTCAGGTGAGTTTTGTAGACTTTGGAGATCTTTCTGCGGTCGAGCGCGCAATCACCCCACAAACCCGGGTTCTTTACGCCGAAACCATGAGTAATCCACTCTTGGGCGTGTGTAACCTCTCGGCACTCTCAGTGCTCGCCAAAAAGCATGGATTAAAGCTCGTGGTCGATAACACCTTTACTCCGGTCTTGGTTTCGCCCGCACGCTTGGGTGCGGATGTCGTGATTCATTCGTGTACAAAATATATTTCCGGCGGGAGCGATCTGATCGCGGGCGTGATTCTCGGAAGTACGGAGTTCATCGCAAGCCTGATTGACGTCAATACGGGAACGGTGATGCTCACAGGGCCCGTTATGGACGCGCGAGTCGCGTATGAACTTTATTTGCGGCTCGATCATTTGCCGATTCGAATGGCTGCGCATTCGCGAAGTGCGGAGTTCATGGCCCGCAGGATGCTAGAGAGCGGTGTTCGCGTAATTTATCCGGGCCTTGAGGGCCATCCAGATCGGGCACTGCTGAAAAGTATTCTTAATCCTGGTTACGGTTTCGGTGGAATGGTCACGGTGGATTGCGGCACGGGCCAAAAAGCTCGGTTACTTGCGGCAAGACTTCAAGACGAAAAGTTTGGCCTTTATGCCGTGTCTCTCGGTTTTTCGCGCACGCTCATGAGCTGTCCTGCGAGCAGCACCTCAAGCGAAATTCCAGAAGACGAACGTTCGCGCATGGGATTGACCGAAGGGCTTTTGCGTTTAAGCATTGGCTTTACTGGGGATGACGAAGAGATGGCTCGGCGCTTTATGACCTGCTATCGCGAGGTTTTCTCAATTTAGTATGAGCGGCCGGCCGTTTTAGCGGGCGCGGAGTCAAAAGAGTTGCCACGCGCCACGGGAAATTTTGATTCCAGTACCACCGGCGCCATCTCAAGCGGCGAGGGTTGTGCGATTTTCCATTGGCCGTTGATTTTTTTGAGACGGAATAGAATTCGGTAATCCGAATTTTCGGGAGGCGCGTGAGTCCCGTGACCATCGCCGACTCCCGTGAGTAAATATCGAACCTCGACGTCGACGGTATCCTTAGATGGGCCGTTTTTTGCCGGTGCGATGTCGTATTTTTTGGCCACTAAAAACGTGTCGTGTTGAGGAACGTGATCCCACAACGTAAAGGCTTTGCGTTCGATTTCAAGAAGGCCCGACCACACAAATCCCGATGCATCGCGCGCGCAGTAGTAGCTTACGACCTCTTCGGGAGTTTTAAACGTATTGCGCATGCGGAGGCGTTCGTGCTGATCCTCGGCACTGATGGCGGATTGAATTCCAGCGCGGAATAAATCAGCCTCGAAAAAATGCCTGGATACTGAAACGCAGAGTCCCGTGCAACCGGCAAGCAGGAGGGTGATCAGTCTGGTGCCCCTCATGACTTGCCTCCGTCGGAGGTTTTTTTAGGCAGTTTTCTTTGGGGTTTGTTTGGAAGTTTGCAAACTGGGTTGTCCTGCGAGGCGCGAAGTCTGAGTGCAAAAAGTCCGGGTCTGAGGGGACGGGTTTTTTCTGTAGCGGGATAAGCCGAGAGGTTTAAGTTGCGCTCTTTGATGGTTCCGCTCGATTGCGAGGCTTCAAGCACACGAGCATCCAGTGACTTTGGATTAAAGTCTCGCACGATAAAAACATGGCCCGAAGTCGCGTCTGCAAGTCTAAACACTAAGAGATCGCCCGTGACGAGAGGTTCTTTTTTGTAAATATCAATGGCATCAAAGCCGCCCGCGACTTGTCTTACGTGCGACTGATGGGGTTCACGGTAGAGAGGTGGCTTAGGAAACTTTCCAGAATGCCTGAAGATCCACATGGTCGTGAAATCCAGGGTGGTAAAGCGACCCTTGCGCAAGTCAGGCGGCAGCGCTGTGCTGACAAACGCAGAGCAGTCCGTTCCACTCATGGAACCCCCAAAAATATAGCCATTGTGTAAAATGGGGACCTTCTTTTTTTGGCCGTTTTCTAGAGTGAGCTCGGGTGTTTCCGCGAGTTTCAGGCTTTTGAGAGCCTGCTGCAGAGCGCCTTGGGGAAGTCCGTTGAGCATGACCAGACGATCGACTAGGGCGTCCTGGGTGTTTGCCGAGGCGGTTGCAGCAAGCCCTTCGCCGGGCAACTGCTCACCGAAAAGTTCGGAAAGATCCGCGGATCGTGCCAGTGGGTTTTGTCCCTTCGGAGAGGTGAGCCCAAAAAGTGACGAACCGGCGCCCATAGAGTTCTGTTGCGAAACCGCATCTTGAATCAAATCCGCTGCGAGTCCTGCTTTGTCACGCGCGTTTCTAAAGATGTTTGTAAATCGCGCGAGGTCACTCGGATCGAGGCCCGACCTTGCGCTTTCGAGGTCCGAGACAGTGTTTGACAGAGTGTCGCGCGCCTTGCGCAAACTCTGGTCCATTACCGGAAGTGGCATGTGTGTGTAGTACTGGCTCAAACGTCGCTGGTCGGCTGCGGCATCACGAGCATTTGCGCGCATGATTTCGGCAGCACTATCGACCAAGGTCTGCCGCCTGATTTTCAGTTCTTGCGTGTCCGGGGTTGAAGGCGAGTCATTATTTAAATTTACGGAGTCAGCGGCCGATGCGGGCAGATTGACGACATGGCCCTCAACCATCCTGGCGACTACCTTACTGTCGATGGCCGTTTGTTCGATTCCGGTGCCCGGTTGCGAAGGTTTGACGGGTGACGGAATGGTTTCTCCGGTTGCAGGCGCTGTCATAGGTGGAGCGCTGGGAGGGACAGGTAGAGCGACTGGAGGGGTTGTTGAATTCGTCGGTACTGCTGGATTGATTTGGGGAGCCGCGGGGTCCGGGAGGGGCCCGGGATTGATACACACCATGGGAATGAGTTCTTCTTTTTGCGCAGGCGCGCTTTGCATACCGAGCCTGAACGCATCCGCGCTGACCACATGAGTTTTTCCAGCAGCCTTGAAACTCACTTCATTTCGTCCGTTTCCCGTTTGATCCTTGAAGTCGGTAAAGACCGTGCCAGGCGGGAGTTCCTGGCCAGTGGACTTTTCATTGACCACGCCATCCGGAGTCACGATCACGGGACTATTGAAGGTCCCGCTGTTTGCGATCAGGTCACGAGCTCTGGCGCTGATTCCTGGCGCGCAAAGCGCGAGTAACGCGAAACATCCGAATAAAACGCGCGCGTTTTTCATGGCTGAGGGGATGGGTGCGCTGCGCCCGCCTTGGTGGGTTGCGCGTCGCTATAAGGGGAAACGTTGGTCCCCCATTGAAAGGGTTTGGTGAGGGTGTCTGAAATTCCAGGTAGGTCAGCGGGTTCGGGATTGGGAGCGTCGAGCGTCAGTCCGACATTCTTAAAAGGGTCTTTTTGCTTAATTTCCCGGATAAATTCATCGGCCCGAGCCACCGTGGCAGTCAAATTGTATCCCTGAGTATAGCACTGGCGGTAACAATAGTGGCGAGACTTGTAGCATCCAGGCGTCTTCGACGGAGCCGCGGAACTAAAATTCTTTTTGATATCCTCGCCCACTTTTTTTCCAGCTTCGAAGTCCGCCTGACACTGCACCGAAGCGGAGTCATGGAGTTTGTTTACAAAAGTTCTCTCGCCAGCCGAATTTCCTGCCAGGCAGCACTCTAGGGGCGTGTCGAATTCTGGAGCGCTGTTTGCTTCGTTGGGGTTGAGCGTGAGCTTGCCCAAGGATTCGTAGGACCAAGCCTTGGGTCGGTATTCCGCGCACGCTTGCGCCTCAGGTCCGCATTTTAGGTCAGGGATCTCGTAACGATCCCTGAAATACCGAAAGTGATCTCGGTCGAGCGCTTGTCGATAACCCTGATCCCATGCTTTGCGGTGTTGGTTATAGCAGGTGTTGTAAAAATCTTTTTGAAATGGGTAACGAACGCTTTCGGCAGGATTGGGCGGGTTGAGAGTCGCAAGCTCGTCAAAAAACTTTTTGTCGCCCGCAAATTCCAGGCAGTTAAAATCTTCTGCGCGCAAAGGTGCGGGCGAGAGGAGCAGCAGTGGCATAAGCAGCATGAGCCCGCGGCCGAGCGATGCTCGATGGGAGGCACTCCTGGACGAACTTCGACAAGAAACACTTCCTGAAGTTATTGAACTTGGCATTTTTGGATTCCACCCCCCCGCCTTTCTTGATGATACGGGCTTAAACGACGTTTTCAATCTGTCATCTTTCTGGCAGGGGGTGATCATTTTGTAGACAGGTAGCCCCGATAATGAGTGGATTTCACTGTGGAATCTCAGAGGTATTTGAGGTTAATAAAAACCACACCTATTAACCGGGAGATTCTAGACATGCGTGAAGTCGTAATCGTTGGAATGGCTCGTACGCCGCAAGGAAGTTTTCAGGGCGCGCTTGCCGGAGTTTCGGCACCCAAACTGGGCTCGACGGCAATTGAAGCCGCATTGAAGCGGGCAGGCATTTCAGGCGACCAAGTCTCAGAAGTCATCATGGGAAATGTTTTGACCGCTGGAGTGGGCCAAGCTCCCGCACGCCAGGCAGCAATCGGGGCAGGAATTCCAAACTCAGTTCCCGCGCTGACTATCAACAAAGTTTGTGGAAGCGGAATGAAAGCCGTGATGCTGGGAGCTCAGAGCATCAAGTCGGGCGACAGCGAGGTCGTGGTTGCGGGCGGAATGGAAAACATGAGCCAGGCGCCTTATCTTTTGCCGAACGCGCGCAGCGGACTGCGAATGGGACATCAGTCGTTTGTCGACTCGATGATTCACGACGGTCTTTGGGATCCCTACAACAACCAACATATGGGAAATTGCGCGGAGCTTTGCGCGCGCGAAAAGAATTTTACTCGTGAACAACAAGACGCGTTTGCAATTCAGAGTTTTCAGCGTGCGCAGGCTGCGCAAAAGGCCGGAAAGTTTGCGGCCGAGATCGCGCCCGTCGCGGTTGCGGGTCGAAAGGGCGACACCACTCTGATCGACACGGACGAAGGGCCCTCCAAGGGTCAGATCGACAAGATCCCTGGACTCAAGCCTGTTTTTGACAAGCAGGGTTCGGTGACCGCCGCAAACGCATCGACGATCAACGATGGCGCGGCGGCACTCGTGCTGATGTCAGCGGAGAAAGCAAAAACCCTGGGCATTAAGCCACTGGCCAAAATCGTAGCGTATGCCGGAAACGCGCAGGCACCGGAGTGGTTTACGACCGCGCCTGCCGAAGCGATGAAGCGCGCGATGGCAATAGCGGGCTGGACTCCGTCTCAAGTGGATTTGTACGAAGTGAACGAGGCGTTTGCGCTTGTGGCGCTGGCTGCGCAGCGTGATCTCGAAATCCCCTCCGAAAAGCTCAACGTCTGGGGCGGCGCTGTTTCGCTGGGGCACCCGATCGGCGCAAGCGGCGCGCGTATTGTGGTGACACTCGTGTCTGCGCTTAAGGACAAGGGCCTCAAGCGCGGAGTGGCCGGAATCTGCATCGGTGGCGGCGAAGCCACCGCGGTTTGCGTGGAACTTCTTTAAAGGGAGATCGTCATGAACAAAGTAGTGAGCGACGCGCGCGAGGCCGTGCGTGATATTTCCGATGGCGCCGTAGTGTCGTTGGGTGGATTTGGTCTTTGCGGAATTCCTGAAAACTGCATTGCCGCACTTGTCGAAAAAGGGGTCAAAGGGTTGACCTGTATTTCGAATAACGCCGGTGTGGATGATTTCGGAATCGGGCTTATGCTGCAAAAACGTCAGGTCAAAAAAATGATCTCGAGCTACGTCGGTGAGAACAAACTCTTTGAACAGCTCGTTCTCTCAGGCGAACTCGAAGTCGAGCTCACCCCGCAGGGGACGCTTGCCGAGAAACTTCGTGCGGGTGGCGCCGGAATCCCGGCCTTTTTCACTCCCACCGGGGTCGGGACGATGGTCGCCGACGGTAAAGAGATCCGAGAGTTTGGCGGGCGCAATTACGTTTTGGAGCACGCGTTGGTTGCGGATTTTGCCATCGTGAAAGCCTGGAAGGGCGACACGATGGGTAATCTCGTGTTTCGCAAGACTTCGCGTAACTTCAATCCAGTCGTGGCGACTTCAAGCAGACTGACGATCGCGGAAGTCGAAGAGCTGGTCCCAGCTGGAACGCTCGATCCTGATCACGTTCATACGCCGGGAATTTACATCAAGCGGATTTTTCAAGGCACGAACTACCAGAAGCGCATCGAAAAGCGCACGTTGAGGCAGGGCTAATCGTATGGCACTTTCACGCGAACAGATCGCCGCGCGCATCGCGCAAGAACTTAAAGACGGCTACTACGTGAATCTCGGAATCGGGATTCCCACGCTCGTGGCCAATTACATTCCAAAGAACATGACTGTGGTTCTTCAAAGCGAAAACGGGCTTTTAGGAATCGGCCCCTATCCCACTGAAGCCGAAATCGATGCCGACCTCATCAATGCAGGAAAAGAAACGATCACTACTGTTCCGGGATCCGCATTTTTTTCGAGCGCCGACAGTTTTGCCATGATTCGCGGCGGCCATGTTGACCTGACTGTTTTGGGAGCGATGGAAGTGGACGAATCCGGAAGTCTCGCAAACTGGATGGTCCCTGGAAAAGTCGTCAAGGGAATGGGGGGCGCCATGGATCTTGTCGCGGGTGCCAGAAACGTGATCGTAGCGATGCAACATGTCGCCAAAGACGGCTCGAGTAAAGTGCTGCCCAAATGCTCGCTGCCGTTGACGGGCGTGGGAGTTGTCAAAAAAATCGTGACCGAACTTGCGGTGATCGATGTCACGCCCGAAGGTTTGGTGCTGCGTGAGCGCGCTCCAGGCGTCTCTGTCGATGAGATCAAGAATGCCACGGCGGCGCGGCTTCAGATCCCGGGCGATGTGCCCGAAATGCGCGTTTAGCGCGCGGGTTTAAATGTGACTCGAGCTGTATCGTTGCCGATGAGTTTTGCAGAACCATGCAACTCGATCGCGAATCCTGATGCGAGGTTCATCTCGATCGGAAAGTCGATGCGGTGGATGTTGTCCACAAGACCGGCGTAAGTCCAGCCGTTGATTGCATCTTGTGGAATCACTTCGGTGTCGTTTGCATTGCCGTTACGTTGACGAACCACCTGGACCGTCGCGACGTCCGGAGCTTGCTCGATCATGAGGTAGCGCGTGCGAAACGCGATTTTCTGACCCTGAAGTTCGTTTTTCACTGAGCTCAAGAGGTTTGAGACCCCTTGATTGCAGATGTTGAAGCTTTTTCCGCCCGTAGCCTGAGCAACGCTCATGTACTGGCTCCCTCGGTACGAAGAAGATCCTAGGCAGTTTCCGCCTTGAGTCGAAACTGCGGCGTAGAGCTTGACCAGCGAAGGATGCGCGCGCAGGGCTTCGAGCCTTGCTTTGTAATGATCGCGAGCGGCCGCGAAGCTTCCGGGATTGCAATTGGCGTAGCTCACGCCCGGAGTTCCGCAATGCGAAGCCGTAATGCTGTTGCTTGCCGAAGGATAACCGATGTCGTCGCACGGGCCTTGATACCCGTCAGATCGGCGGCAGATCTTGATTCCCGAAGTGTCATTGCCGTTACCCATGACGAGCACCACAAGCATGGAGTCCTGGCGCAAGAAGCCTGAGGCCGTAGTCACGTTGTCAGTCAAAGCTCTGCGAATGTTTTCGAGGCCTGCTTCCTGACCGTTCATCGTGTTGCTGACCTGGTTGTAGTTCAAAATCTCGCTGTATTCGGACGGAAAGCGAAAAAAGTCCTGGTTGACTGATCCAGCGTTTGTGTCGCCGTAGACCGCGCCCGGAAACGGAGTCTGCCAGAGCGAAAGGGCCCAGTTGCTGTCGTGACGCGAGGCTACGACTTCAGAAAAAGCGGAGCCGCTTCCCGTAAGGGGAGTTGAAGCAAAGTGGTAATCCCAGCCTGCGGATTCGAGTTCGTTCAAGAAGCCGGGGATCTGTCTGGCGACCTCATCGAAAGTCTCTGACATCGAACCTGTATTGTCCTGAGCTAAAAGAATATCTACTTTTGGAGCGATCGTAAAATGGCCAGGAGCCTGCTGTTGAGAGACGCTATTGATGGTCTCGAAGCCTTCTTTGCCGCAACCTGAGGCCAGAAGTGCCAGTAAAGTGATCGGGAGGCTGTTTTTAAATGATTTTCTCATAATCGTTTTCTCTCTCTCTTCGTGCAGACGGTGTTCCCATTCCTAAAGAAACACACGACTGCTTGGGGATTACTAAGGCAAGGGGGGTGCCAACCCGCTGTGTTTTTGGGATCCTGTAATAAGTCTTTAAATACAGGCTGTTAAATAATGTTCTTGAAGTGCTTTATTGAAGGGGAGTGGGTCGGGGCTGCCGCCGTCTATAACACCTGTCAAAACTTTGGTCAGCCGCCGTATCCATCGAATTTACTCTCAGGTTCAGCTTGAGTGGGGCCATTGGAGCTGCGCCGACGTTCCCAGTGAGCGGAATAAACGCCTGTGCTTGCAACCTTGGTCTTCGCCGTTAAACTGAAAGCTAGACAAGGACACTACTAAAAAATGGAATCCTCTCGAGGCCAGGGGCCACAGCATCCGGGTGCACAGCGAAGCGACGCGGGGTGGTATGTGGCCATTGATGAAAAAAGTTGGATTGGTCCGTTCACTATTGTGGACATTGTGGACCGAATTTATCGTCAGGAACTGACTTGGGCCCACTTTGCCTGGAAAAAAGACCAACACCAGTGGCAGCGTCTTTGTGAGATTTCGGTTTTTAGTGCCGCTGTCCCGGTGCAGCCCAACAAAATTTTAGAAATCGAAGTGAAGCGGAAAGTGCTGACCTCAGGTCGACCGACGAAGTCTGATGAGCCCTTGAAACGCGGTGTCGCCGATCCGCTTTGGTTTCTGCATTATAACAGCTCGCAGTTTGGCCCTTTTTCGAGCGAAGAGGTTCGTCGATTTTTAAGGATCGGCAAAATCCACGGCGAAGTGCATGCATGGACGAATGGAATGGCCAAGTGGGGCCGCTTAGGCGAAATCGAACTATTCGCCGACTCCGTGGCAGAAGCTGCAAGGCTCAAGTCCAGCAAAGCTCAAAAAACTGAAAGCAAGGGAGCTCAGGCTTCCACCGAGAAACGAAAAACACCTCGCTATCCGCTCGTAGCTCGAACTTTACTTGCCAATGATGAATCAATGGTCGTTGCCATGTGCCGCGACGTAAGTATTGGTGGAATGCAAGTCTTGACCGATCATATTCCGGGAAAAGTCGGTACGCATTTGAAACTGAACGTGAGTCCGCCGTTCGGGGCAGCCGGAACCGAAAAGAAGAAAATCGAACCGTTTGTTGCCGAAGGCACTATCGTCAGAATTTTAGAAGATGGCAGAGGCTTTAGTTTTCGTTTCAGCCGACTTTCAGCTGGAGCGGTAGAGTCGATCGAAAGGTATGTGGAAGATGACAAATAACATGGGTGGAAATCTGCAGCCTAAAGGGTTTCCGGGGCTGCCTTCGGGTTGGAAAACCCAGTGGGAGACGATTCACGGCGTCTGTGGAAAACTCCGGATTTTTAGCTTGGATCATTTTCAGGCGGAGCCGCACGAAGGGCATCGCGCACTGGTCGTGTTTCATGGTCAGGGTGAGCATGGCGGGCGCTATCTGCATTTTCCGCACTTCTTGAAAAACGAGGTCGATCACGTGACCTGCGTGGATCACCGGGGGCACGGGAGATCCGAAGGGGTGCGTGGGCATGTCGAAGCTTTCGATCATTACGTCAGTGATGCGGCCATGGTTGTTCAGAGGCTGCACGAAAAGTTGATGGCTCAACACGGAAAAGCCGAGATTCATGTTTTTGGTCACAGCATGGGTGGGCTCATCACTTTGCGTCTGCTCTTTTTGCATAGTCAGCTTCCGATCCAATCCGCGATCATCAGCGCGCCACTTTTGGGTTTAAAGCTCGAGGTTCCGATTGTGAAGCGCATCGCCGGTCATGCGCTCTCCAAGATCTGGGGTTCGCTGCAAATGGAAACCGGGCTCGATCACAGGAAACTTTCAAGAGATCCTGCCGTTCAAAGTATTTATACCCAGGATCGTCTGATTCATTCCAAGGCGACCTCGAGATTTTTTGTCGAGATGCTTGCGGCCATGCAAGACACCGTGGGTCGCGATCATGGGATTTCACAGCCTGTGCTCGCGTTGATTCCGACTGCCGACGAGATCGTGGATTCTGTGGTAACTGAAAACTTTTTCAAAAGTCTCAAGCTCTCCGACAAGAAAATTAGAAAACTCGACGGGTACCTTCATGAGTCGTTTAATGACATCGGCAAAGAAGCCGTTTTTGAGGAGATGAGTCATTGGATCGCACAGCATCACCCCAGCACTTAGTCCGCCTGATCGAGTTGATTCGTGAAAAAAGCTACCGAGAGGGTGATTTCACGCTCGCTTCGGGAAAAAAAAGCAAATTCTACATCGATCTCAAGCCCACGACCCTGAGCAGTGAGGGGGCTTTTTTGATCGGGGAACTCGCTGTCGAACTGATTTTGAGTGAGGGACTCGAGGTCGAGGCTGTGGGGGGAATGACCCTCGGTGCGGATCCGCTTGCAACGGCTGTCTCGCTCGCCACTCGCGGACGGTTAGGGTCGGGTGTGCCGGCATACATTGTTCGTAAAGAGCCCAAGGATCATGGAACTGCGCGTTTCATTGAGGGTGTCGAAAATCTGCGTTCAGGAGCTAAACTCCTGGTGCTTGAGGATGTTGTCACCACGGGCGGATCGAGTCTGAAAGCGATCGAGCGGCTGCGAGAGGCGGGGTACGAGCCGACGAGTGTTCTGACGATCGTGGATCGGGAGCAGGGCGGACGCGAAGCTTTTGAAAAAGCAGGGGTCCGATTTTTCTCGCTGATCAAGATCTCGCAGTTGAAATCTCAGTAGTTCAGATCACAGTATCGTGCTTGAAATGGCGTTCGTCGATTTCGGGATGATCGACTGTATAGTGTAGCCCACGGCTTTCTTTTCGGAGTGTCGCGCATTGGACGATCAAGTCAGCAACAGTCAGCAAGTTGCGTAGTTCGATGAGATCCTTGGTCAGGAGATAGTTCCAGTAGGTGGCGTTGACTTCGTTTTTGATCAGATCCAGACGGCGCTTGGCCATTGCAAGTCTTCGATCGCTTCGGACAATCCCGACGTAATTCCACATGAGGCTCCGGATCTCGAGCCAGGTTGCAGCGATATCGATTTTTTCTTCAAGCTCGACGGCGCGACCGTGGTCCCAGTCAGGCAGGGGGGCCGGAAGCGTGGATGCACTCGTGCGTAGAGCCAGCAATGGCTGAGCGTGAGTCACGGCGCGTTCCGCAAATACGACAGCCTCCAAGAGTGAGTTGCTAGCGAGGCGATTAGCCCCGTGAAGGCCCGTGCACGCGGTTTCACCCACGGCGTAAAGACCTTTGAGAGAGGATTGGGCGTTGTCATCGACGAGCACGCCGCCGCAAATGTAGTGAGCGGCCGGAACGACGGGAATGAGTCCCTCGGTGATGTCGATTCCAAATCCAAGGCATTGCTCATGGATATTCGGAAATTTTTTGATGAGTTCCGGTTTGCCACTTTTTGCGATCACAGGAGAGGAATCGAGCCACACATGCTTGTCGCCAGTTCGCTTGAGTTCCATGTCGATTGCGCGCGCGACAATATCCCGCGGAGCAAGTGATCCCATCGGATGGTGGCGGCTCATGAAATCCTCGCCCGCTAGATTTTTCAATACTGCGCCTTCACCGCGTAGTGCTTCGGAGATGAGAAAATTTTTGGCGCTCGGATGGTACAAGCACGTCGGATGAAACTGCATGAACTCGAGGTTGGCCACACGCGCTCCGGCCCGGTAGGCCATTGCAATCCCGTCACCCGTGGCGATGTCGGGATTGGAGGTGTAGAGATAGACTTTTCCGGCGCCTCCGGTGGCTAGAACGGTAACGTCCGCGGCAAGCGTGCGAATTTCGCCGCTCTGCATATCAAGAATATAAGCGCCTTTTTGGCGCTGTTTTTGGACAATGAGGTCGATCGCAATATGGTTTTCTAGAATTCGTATATTCGGAATCTTTCGACAGTTTTCCAGGAGCGATTTTTCGATGGCCCAGCCCGTAAGATCGTCAGCGTGTAGGATTCTGCGCTGCCCGTGTCCGCCCTCGCGGTGCAAATCAAAGACTTCTGTGGGATCGGAGCCCTTAGATGTCTTGGTGAACTGCACTCCCCAGTCGATGAGCTCACGAACCCGCGCGGGTCCATCACTCACACAGAGTTCGACGATTTTTTGATGACAGAGGCCCGCCCCAGCAACCAGCGTGTCCTGCCTGTGTTCGGCAAAACTATCGCTTTTTGACCAGACCGAGGCGATTCCGCCTTGAGCATAGCGGGTGGCTCCTTCGGCGGGATCTGCTTTGCAGACGAGCGTCACTTGAACTTCAGGGGAGCGCGCAAATTTCAAAGCTGCACTCAGGCCCGCGATTCCGCTTCCGAGAATCAAAACTTGAGGGGCTGATGAAAAAACTGAAGTCATCTGTGCTACCATCACGGTACGGGGTCCATAGCATGCGTCTTAGGCTGAGTCATCACAGAGGAGCTAAGGGGGCCAGCGTGGCAAAACGTGGGGCAATTGACCCTGAGGGCGATCTAAGAGTTTCCACACATGCCGTTGCCGAGCTGAGTTCTCAGGCGTTGATTTCTAATTTTCGTGCGATTCGAGAGATGGCCGGCGGCCAATCACTCGTTCCGATGGTGAAGGCCAACGCCTATGGGCATGGTGCCGAATGGGTGCTGCAGACGCTTCGATCCGAGACCGGCATTTTTGGATTTGGTGTCGCCACGCTCGAAGAAGGCGCAGCCGCCAGGCAGAGTCTCGGAGTCAAAGGCCGTAAGCACCAGGTCTTGGTATTCTCTGGAACGCTTCCTTGGACCGAAGAAAAAGGGAACTATTGCGAAGAGCACCATTTGACTCCAGTCATCGCTTCCGAGGAAGACTGGCGGATCTTTTTCAAAGCGGGCTGGCCGTCGCGTATTGCCTATCAGCTCAAGTTCAATACGGGTATGAATCGGCTCGGTATTCCGGTGTACTACGCGTCGAAAATCAAAAAGGATCTTCGAGAGCAGCCGGCGAGCTGGCATCCTCAAGGAATTTTCTCTCATTTGGCCATCGGTGAGCAGCCACAGGTGGCCCTGAGTCGGCTGCAGCGCGAGCGCTTTGAGCATATTCGTTCCGAACTCTCAGGAGTTCTCCCGTCTGCTCTCTTTCATTTGGCAAACAGCTCGGGGATCTGGAACCAGAAGTTATGGAGACTCGAGGGTCTGACAGACTTAGTCCGCCCGGGCCTTTCACTCTACGGAATTCCCCCATGGGCCGGAGCTCCGCTGCGAGGAATCCATCCCGTCATGACGGTTCGCGCTCCAGTGGTCATGATTCACACGCTCAAACCGGGAGAATCGGTGGGTTACGGCGCCACGTACCGAGTGACGGGATCGGCTGCCGAAAAAATCGCGATCCTGGGCGTGGGCTATGGTGATGGATTACATCGCACATTAAGTGGGGCATCGAAAGGTGAAGGGCCAGGTCAAGGCGGATGGGTCAGCTTAGGTCTTAGACTCGAGCCGGTGCTGGGTTTGGTTAGTATGGACCTATGCGCGGTCAGATGCGGAGCTTCGGTGAAGGTGGGGGATTGGGCCGAAATCATGGGCCCAAGTCTAGATCCCTGGGCGCAAGCTCAGGCCGCCAAGACTATTCCTTATGAACTTTTGACTTCTGTTAGTTCAAGGGTACAAAGGATTTATGGGTGAAAAGCAGCTCGGTTCGATTTGCTTTCGGGAGGTGTACAAATCCTTTCGGGGCGGTCGCGATGAAATCCTCAAGGGCGTAACGGTTGATTTTCCGGTGAGTAAGCTCACCTACATTTTGGGACCATCAGGCGTCGGGAAGTCCGTAACCCTCAAACATATTCTAGGATTGCTCAAACCTGACCGCGGGGAGGTTTGGGTTGCCGGCGAGAATATGGCAACCCTGACCGGTGATCGACTCGCACAGCACCGCAAGGTATTTGGAATGCTCTTCCAGAACTCGGCGCTTTTTGACGACATGACGCTTTTTGAAAACGTGGCATTTCCGCTTCGTGAGCACACTCAGCTTTCTGAAGAGGAAATCGACGCAAAAGTCCGCAAAAGTCTCGCAATTCTTGGAATGAAGACCGGGCTCGACAAATATCCTAATGAAATTTCCGGTGGAATGAAAAAGCGCGTGGCTCTTGCTCGAGCCATTATTCGCGAACCTCAAATCTTATTGTACGACGAGCCGACGACGGGACTGGATCCGGTCACCCGGTTGACCGTGGACGATCTGATTGAAACTCTGAAACGCGAACTGGGCCTGACCTCACTCGTGATCAGTCACGATATTCCTTCGGCCCTTCGCCTGGCTGATCAGATTGCGTTTCTGCATGGCGGTCAGTTTGTGTTTTTTGGTAGCTCGGCCGAGTTTATTAAATCCAAACATGAGGCGATTCAGCAGTTTTTGAGAGCCGAGTGCACAAGTGCTGAGGTCATGAAGCCTCTTTTATGAGCGAGATTTCACAGCGTCCAGCAGACCAGTGGCTGATCCGGACGGCAGATAATGTGATTGCTGGGCCGTATTCTCGCGAGCAGGTTTGCTCACTCATTTCAGATGGTCAGCTTGAACTTCAAGATGAGGTTTGTCCCGGGGGCTCTTATTGGTTTCACCTTCATGAAACCGAAGAAGTCAGAAAAAATCTGGGAGTCAGCATCCCGAAATTGAGGCTTCGCGGCCGAGGCGACGAAGAAGTTACCGAAACGGAAACAGAAACCGCCCCAATACTCGCGGGACAAGTGCCTGCTCAGGGTGGTTCGGGTCGGGCCAGTCACGACGACCTTCCGGAGCTTCAGGAGATTTTCGAGGCAGAGCGTGAAATCACGGGCTTTGTTTCACGTCCCAAGGATTTGAAGTCTCTCAAGATCCAGCGAAAAGGACCGCGCGATTTCAGGATTCCTCAAATGGTGGTCATGGGAGCTGCGCACTCCAAAGATGCCGGAAAAATGAAAGGCTGGAGCTGGGTGCTCCTCCTGGCACTGGGCGTGGCGCTGGTTGCCGCTGTGTTTTTTCTGTTTCGAATTTAGCCCTGAGGGTTCCCCGAAGTCTTACGGGGTTCCACAAAAAAAATATCGACGAGTACTTGCTTGGGAGGCGGCAAAGCAGAGGCACGCGGTGATTTTTCTGCCCCTGTGCCGTTGAGGAGTTCTAGAATCTGTCGTTTGCGGTGATGGAGTTCGGAGCGCCAAATGGGGTGATCGACTTCAACCCAAAGCACTTGATCCTCCACTTTAAATGCGCGCGTATTTTTCGCAATG
>CAMBEX010000008.1 GCA_945865865.1 Bdellovibrio sp. ZAP7 | reverse complement strand
CGATAATTTTTCACGATGTCGGTGGAATATCCGGTGAGGGAAAGGAGCGCCGAAACCGTGGGATCCGAATGCACCTCGCGACCGAACTTGAGGCGAGCCTTGTATTTTTTTCCGTCCTTACCCCGATAGGTAATTTCAATCTTAGGCGAAGACTGACTCTTGGCGACCTCATCATAGTCGGCAACACCGTCATCAGGAAACTCGGCATGAATTCCCTCAAGCAGAGGGTACTGCCCTCCTTGAAAGTGCTCTTTCACCGAGCGAACCCGGGTAGGATCGATTCTTTTCCAAAAAGTAGAACCCGCCACCGGATCCAAAGCCGATGGATCTACTAACGCAGAATCATTTTGAGCATCGCGAAGCTCACGAGCGGTGACTCTGGCCTGCGTAACGGGATGAACGAGATTTTTGGCCTCGCGCTCAGAATCAAATCCCAGCGGAATTTTCCAGCTCGCCAAAAGCGCATCGGCACGCTCCAAGACAATCTCGATGGTGCTCGGCCCACCCTCGGACTTAAGAGCAAAGTCGAGTTCCAAAATCCGAGCCGCGGCAACGTGATCCCCGGTTTGAGATAGGTGCTGCAGGAGTTCCTCGATCAATTCGTAAGCCACCATGCCCTTGTACTTGGCAACCTTCTCCTCGACTTCGGATGGACTCTTGCTAGTATCCGCGCCATATTTTTCATGAAGAGCTAAAGAAAGCTGGCGTTTGCGGGTTGCGAATTCATCCCGAGTGTCGTCGAGTTTTTTTGGGCTCAGGTTGCCGGAGCGATCGAGAAATTTTTTAAGAATTGCACGCTCCATCTCTGGGGTGAGCGTCTGCGCCGACGACCACGAGACGGCAGAGGGTGTGCGCCAGGAGGACTCGCCTAACTCTTGAACGGGATCCTTGGGTGACAAACCAGTCCCTGCCCCACTTCCGAGAAAGAGGACGACGGAGCCCAAAACCAATCGCACCGAAAAACCGCGAATATTTAAATTCATAGTTCGGACGCGACTGAAGCAAAGGCCGTTCCTAGGATGATCGGTTGGGCGAGATTTCTGGACTCACTCAAGACTTTGAAATTGTGACTGAACTTGGTGGCGCGACGACCAGCCAACGCGCCCTGCTTGCTCGACCCACGACAGACTTGCGACACCTGTCAAATGTTTAGACACCTCGAAAGCTGGCCAAACTCCGTTGAGATTTTGGATCTGAGCAATGACCTGGCTTGGCTGATTTGACTCGAATTCCGCGCCCCACTCAGGCTAAATCGGAAGTACATGACCACGCCCGCGCCCCAGCTCGATTCCGCCATTCAACTGCTCAAGGAACTCGTCGAGATGGATTCTGGAACTTCAAACATCACAGGCGTCAATCAGGTCATTGAACGCGTCGCCAGAGAACTCAGCTTTCTGGGAATGTCCTGCCAGCTCCTCGACAATCCCAAAGGTGCCCACCTCTCGGGCCAGCTGCTCATAGCTACCTACGAGCCCGCCACCGCGCCCACGAAGAAAAAAACCTTCGTCGATCTTGTCACTCACGCTGATACGGTCTTTGAGACTGCTTCTGGATTTACAGGCTTTGTGCTCGATCAAGCCCAGGGTATCGCAAAAGGTCCTGGTGTTATCGACGACAAGGGCGGGATCGTCGTTGCGATCGCAGCACTCCGCGAAATTCTGCCCAAGTGGCATGCCGCAAAAACAGGCATACCGGTGCGTTTGATTTGTACTCCGAGCGAGGAGACGGGCTCGCCCGGATTTCATGAAGTTCTTAAGAAACTGGGAGAATCCTCGCGACTCGCACTCGGCCTCGAACCCGCAATGGATGACGGCTCGCTCATTGGCAGTCGCCGCGGAAATCGCTGGTACTGCGTTCATGTTCAGGGCGAAGAAGCTCACGTGGGTCGAAACGCCCACCAAGGTATTAACGCCGCCCATGAGTTGGCGCACAAGATCACAGAGTTCGCGCGCCTCGACGACCGCACGCGCGGCATCACCGTCAGCACCGGCGCGATTTCAGGTGGCGATAAATTCAACATCGTTTGTGGAAAAGCTGAAGCCAAAGTCGACGTGCGGTTTGAGGACTTCAAATCGCGCGACGCAACCCACGCAGCAATCGAAAAGATTATCGCCCAACCTCACCTCACCGCCAATGATTCAGGAAAACTTCCAAGCGCGCGCTTTGAGATCGCCGACGACTGCCCGCCCGTCCCGCCGGCAGATGGGGAAGTACTGAAAATCCAAACTCTCCTTCTCAAGCACTACGGCGAATCCTTGAAACTGCTTGAAGGTACTGCTCCTCGCACTGAACATTCAGGTGGGGCCGCAGACGTAAACTACATGAGTCGTCCTGGCCTGGTGATATTGGACGGACTTGGGCCCGTCGGTGGTGGGATGCATCGCACTGACGAGTGGATTAGGCTCGAAAGCCTCAAAACTCGCTCTTTGGCACTTGCCGCCCTACTGGACGAGGTGGCAAGTTCGGGGCATGCGTACCTCTGAGTTTCTAAGCGAAGTCGATCGTTACAGCGCCCACAATTACAAACCTCTCCCGGTCGTTCTCGAAAAAGGCGAAGGCGTTTGGGTTTGGGATGTCGAAGGCCGCAAGTATCTCGACTGCCTCTCAGCGTATTCTGCGCTCAATCAGGGTCACCGCCATCCCAAAATTGTTGCCGCACTCAAGGCGCAGGCCGACAAAATTACCCTCACCTCTCGCGCATTTCATAACGATCAGATGGGCGCATTTTTGCGCAAACTCTGCGACCTCTCCGGAATGGAAGTCGCTCTCCCCATGAACACGGGCTCCGAAGCCGTGGAGACCGCTCTCAAGGTCGCGCGCAAGTGGGGCTACCAGGTCAAAGGGGTCGCGCACGACCAAGCCGAGATCATCGTTTGCGAAAACAATTTTCACGGCCGCACGACCACCATCGTCAGCTTTTCGACCGAGCACCAGTACCGCGATGGATTTGGGCCCTTTACCCCTGGATTTAAGGCAGTTCCGTACGGAGACCTACAGGCGCTCGAGGCGGCCATCACCCCCAACACAGTGGGATTTTTATTTGAACCGATTCAGGGCGAGGCGGGAGTCTTGATCCCACCACCCGGATTTCTCGCGGCCGCCCAAGCCCTTTGCGAAAAAAATCGCGTCCTTTTTATGGCCGATGAAATTCAGACTGGACTCGGCCGTACTGGAAAACTTTTTGCCGTGGCTCACGACTGTCCCAAGAAACCCGACATGCTCATCTTGGGTAAGGCCCTGGGCGGCGGAGTGTTTCCGGTTTCAGCCATGCTCTGCTCCAAGCAGATCATGAGTGTCATCAAGCCAGGTGACCATGGCAGTACTTTTGGAGGTAACCCTCTAGCGGCAGCCGTCGGAATCGCCGCTCTCGAGGTGATCGTGGATGAAAAACTTGTGGCACGCTCCGCGGAACTCGGCGTCTATCTCATCAAAAAACTTCGCGAAACTCTTTCGAGTTCGCCCCACGTACAGGAAATCAGAGGACGCGGACTCATGATCGGCGTGGAGATTAAGACAAGCTCCGGAAAAGCTCGCGCGTTCTGCGAAAAGCTTGCGGACTTAGGCGTACTCGTCAAGGAGACTCACGACCAGGTCATTCGCATCACGCCACCTCTCGTGGTGGAACGCGAAGAGCTCGATGGGTTGGTTGCTCAAATCGAAAAAGTGTTGTTCTAAACTATTTTCACGCGGACAAATTTAGTGCGGGGCCGGAAACTTCCGACCCCGCCATCGCGTCCCATCACAGAGATGGAATATCCAGCTAACCCAGCGGGATATTCAGACCGAGAGTACCGCTGAAGATCTGGTCTCCAGGAGTAATCGTCAAGTCCGGACGAACCACGAGCTGCTTGTACTCAAAATCGGCTCCAATGTTTGGGTACATTCTCCAAGCTGAAGCGGAACCAGCGGTACTGGCACCGAGCGAAAGCGAGTTGGCAATCGATCGGTAGGTGATATTCCCTCCAGCTCGCAGTGAGAGCCTGAATTCGGTATCCGGAAACAGGTAACCCACCTTGAGGTTGACCGGAACCAACAAGAAGTTCGAACCCGTTTGGGAAGCGCCAGCTACGGCATTGCCTCCAAAAAAGTTCGAATCCGCGGCACCCAAGTGCGAAAAGAACACTCCAGTCGAAGGACCTATATAGAAGTTTTTCAACTCCTTTGGACCCTTATAGAGCGAAGCGATCATGTTCCATTCTGCCGAGAGTCCGGCAGCAAGTCGCGAATCGGTATTTCTTGCAGAATCGGTGAAGACTAATACGCCTGCCTGCGGCTTCACTCCCACCTTCTCGTCCAAGAGATCTCTGCCGACCACTTCGCGCTCGGAGCGCTCCGTAGCCGCAGTAATGCTTTCGTCCTGGGCAAAGACAGTAGGAATAAACGCAGGAGCGTTTACGACCATGCCAATCAAAGTGGCAACGGCCAAAGATGTGGTGACTGAGATCCTACGCATAGTGGTTTCTCCCTTTGCCATCTACGCGGTGCAACGGACATTCCAACGGATATCCAGACAGGACCAACACAGAAAACACGGCGTGCAGCCAGGAGAAAAACTACATAACTGATGTTTAATGTCCGGCCGACTTAACCTTAGGCCGCGCGTTCCACAAAAACAGCATCAAAATGGCGCCAATAAACGCAAACCCAATCATGCTCGGGCCCCATGCCCCCCAGCCGTATGAATCCAGCAACCAACCCATGCCGACACCCACAAAAGCGCCGCCGATGTACTGCATTCCATCGAAAACGCCGGCCGCCGTTCCGGCCGCCCTTTTTCCGCCAAAATCCATCGAGGCAGTACCAGAAAGCATCGAGTGCACGACGCTGATCGAAAACGAGTTTGCAACAAAAGCCCCGATGACCCAACCGACGCTGGGAGCCTTCCAAATGACACCCAAACTGAGGACCTGCACAAAGTAGCCTAAAAAAGCCACCGGTGCGCGACGCCCCTTGAAAACCCAATCCGAAATCGTTCCCGCAAAAAAGGCGCCAAAAATTCCGGCAATCACGACCGCGGCTGCACCCTTTTGAAACACAGGTGACTCCAGAGGCAACTGTTGCGCCTCGATCATGTAGCGTGGAAACCACTGCTCAAAACCGTGGCGAACAAAACCCGTGCAAAACTCAGCCGCCGCAATCGTCAGCGCAACAGGGTTGGTAAAAACTTTTTTGAGAACGTACTTGAGACTGACCGCCTCGGTATCGCCGCTCGAGGCGTCCTGGACATCCAATGGATGAAGCCCGCAATCCTCAGGGTTGTTCTGCACGTTGCGATAGGTGACGTAGGCCATCACAGCCACAACCATCGAAGGCACGAAAAAAACCCATTGCCACGGGAGCACGGTCACGAGGATTCCGCCCAAGAAAAAAATCAACGCGCGACCACTCTGGATCATCGAACCAAAGATCGCGGAAAACACGCCACGTTCACTGATATGAAACCAGCCCGAGTTCACTTTGATCAAGGCCAAGGCGCTGTAGGACTGAAAGTAAGAATTGAGCGACCAAACGGTGGCGAAGTAGCCCAGCAAAAAGGTGCCGGTACCCAGAAACCCCATGTAGGCACCGAGTCCGAACAGGAAGTTAAAAATCACGGTGCCGGTCGCGCCAATCAGCATTGCGCGTCTTCCGCCAATTTTATCCGCTATCGGTCCATTAAAGATTGCCGAAAAACCGTAAATCGAAAGTGCTGCCGTGATGATGGCGCCGATCTGGGTCTTGTCCCATCCGTAAGTAGTCGAGAGTGATTTGTTGGCAAATGAGAGGTTGTAACGGCCCATGTACATGGCCGAGTAAGTGAGCCCGAGCGAGAGCCAGTTGATCGCACGGCGCTTTCTGAAGTCTTCGCTGTGAACAATCTTTCCATTGACGACTTTGGAGGCCTCGCCCCCAGAACCCAGCGCTGAAACCGTCGCTCCACCGGTGCCGCTCATAACCACTCCTCAGAAAACGTTGTTGAGATTTATGGGCGCAAACTAGCCCGGAGACAGGAACCTTTTCAACCTAAGATTTATTGTGAATTTCTAACGATCTGTACTCGAGGAGCCATTATCTGCGCCCCTCCTGGATTTTTCACGATCGACAAGGCCCGCTCGCCCCATAGAAACGCCAGCACATCCTCACCGACCAAGGCGGCCGCCTCGGGTGTGAGGGCTTGCCGCTCTATCAGTTCTTCAATGCCCTTCGCGTCGGTGCATCTGATCAGAGGTACGAGATCCGCCGCCGACGCGATAAATTTAAGCGCAACTTTTCGCTCGTCCGCCAAAATTCCCAAATAACATTTGAGTAGGTCGATCGCCTGGAGTTCCTCTTGGGTGGGAATTTCCGAACGTGAACGTCTCTCAAGCCTGGGGGCTTCCGCCGTCTCACCTGCCCGGATCGCCGCTAAAATCGCCTCGCCGCTGTTTTTAAGTTCACCCTTGTTCAGCCCACGAAACGCGCTCAAATGCGCTAAATCCCTGGGCTTCACTGAAGCTAGATCTAAGAGCACCGTATCGTCGGCGACCCAGCGCCTCGGCAAGTTGAGCTGCCTGACACGCACCTCGCGCCACCGGATCAGTTCGATCAAAGTCGCAAAGGTGCGGGCGTCTATCCTTCCACCTCGGGCAAACTTTTCAGCCATCGCCTCTGGGTCGGACTCGTAGAGGGATTTATCCTCCCACTTGGCGGATAACCGCATGGCCCATTCGCGCCTATCCAGCTTATCGAGTTGCTGAAATAACACATGGCTCAGTTCCACGAGGCGATCCACGTCGGCGTGAGCGTATTCAGCGAGCTGCGCAGGGAGAGGTCTGACGGACCAATTGGTTCGCGCGTGACCTTTTTTGATGGTCACGCCGAGAGCTGCCTTCATAAGATTTCCGAGGCCGATCGAATCCCCGTAGCCACAAAGCGAGGCCGCAGCAGCAGTATCGAGCGAAGGCGAAGCAACGACTCCAAAGCTGGTGTAAAGGCATTCTTGATCGCCTTGGGCCGCGTGCAGAATTTTGAGAATCTTAGGATTCTCAAAAACATCCAGAAGTGGACGCAACCCTTCGATTCCGCGTTTCTTGAACGCCTGGGCATCGACCAACCAGGAGTCATTTTCGGTTGCGACCTGGATGATCTCAACGGTCGGAAAAAACGTGGTCTCGCGGATAAACTCCGTATCGAACGCGATGACGGGAGCCTGATTCAGCTCCTTCGCGAGCGCTTCGATCTCCTCGGGAGTACTTAGGAGTTCATTATATTGGGCCATCAAGATCCTTAGCGGGTCCATGTCCAAAAAGATGATCTTCTAAAATCACAAAACCCTCATCATGAGTGCTGGCACCCCTGCGTTCGTGCACCCAGTGAATGATCGCGCCCGATGGAGACGCTGAATAATAACCATTACGCTCAAAGGCATTGATGAAGTCACCGCAGACCTGCGCGTCCATTCCAGGAGCCACCTGAATTCGTCCAAACTCGGTATTATAAACCACCTCAAGGACGTCTCTGGTTGCTGGCCCAATTTGGATCTCAAAGTGGACGTGATCCCCACCCCGAACACCAAACACCCGAGATACTTTTCCGTAGACATGAGCGCGCGCGCGAAACTGATTTTTCTCGGCTTTTTTCCAGAACACCACCTGCTCATTATCAATTTCGATAATGTCGGAACCCGAATAACAATGTTGATTTGGAAAGGACTGTCCTAGAGCGGACGGTGATAACCCCGCGCCGAAAATCAGCGCCACTACCGCAAAAGTTCCGCACAAACCCCTACACCTAAGCCATGCTGCTCTGAAAAACATGTGCAACCCCGCTCCCCGTGATGTTATTGGCGTGGCGCAACATAGCGGCCCTGTTGGGTTTTCTCAAGCGCGGAAACAAAATATTTCAGGCAACGGACAAAAGGGCGACGCCCACTTCTATTTTTCGAAAACGAACCTGAACCTGGGCAGTCGACCCCGAAATCATGAAATCGGTCAGCGCGGTATTTTCGCAAAAAACCTGATAGGCAAATTCAGCAATAATCTCACGCGCTTCCATCTCAGCCTTTCGAAATCTTTCGATTTTGAGCTTGGACTTGAACCACTGCGAGGCATGAGTCTGGATCATTACGGAAACACCCTTTTCAGAAAGGACCTCTTCAATAAAATTTCCGAAATGCTCGTCCTCTGCCTCGACTTGTCTTCGCAATCGATAGACCGCCTCCAGTGGATTTTTGCCCGCAGAAAGGGTTTGCTCAAAAATCTCAATCTCATTTTGGTCCGAGAAGGTGTCGAGAAGCTCCGGAAGTCCCGAAGCCTCAGGGACACCGCTTATGGCTCTGACTAAAGTCCCTTTGGTTTTTGAAATCGCAATCACAATGGTGCCGGACTTGATCATGGTGGGTGACCTCTTTCTTCTTTTCAGAGCAGGTGCCGGGGCCCGCCCTAAAGTATTTTTCGGAATTTAAAGCGCTCCCGATAAGGTGATTAACTTTTCTCCGTCACCTGTGACACAGTGACAGAAGGTTAGACACTGACTAAAAAATGGACACCCGCTACATCATTCTAGATTTTGAAACGAGCGGGCTCGACCCTTCTGGTCCCGAGCGCGCGGAGATCATTGAGGTAGGCGCACTCAAAGTTCAAGGCTTCGAAGTCGTCGCTCGCTTTCACGCTCTTGTTAAACCCGAGCGCCCCGTGCCTGAGCCTATTCAAAGGCTCACAGGCCTCACTGCGGATCGCCTGGAAAATGAACGGAGCCTCGAGGAAGTTGCCCCTGAACTGATCGAGTTTCTCGGCGACCTGCCGATCGTCGCTCACAACTCGCAGCTTGAGCAGACTTTCTTGGATCACTTTATTTCACCCCTCAGGGCGGGCGACCAAAACGGCGAACTTTACTCCACTCATAATTCCATTGAGCCACTCGCTTTGATTCTCGCCGATGAACCCTCGCACTCGATGGAATCTCTCAGGCGCTGGGCCGGAATCGAAAGCGAAGGCGCCCACCGCGCCGACAAAGACTGCGAAGATCTACTTGCTCTGCTCAAGCACGCTTTTGAATACATGAAGATTGAGCGCCCGCACGTCGCAGCCATCGCGCAGCATTTTCTTGAAGACGAAGCCTGGTGGTGGCTTTCTTTTTTTAGCGATCCAGACCTTCCTCGAGTTCAACCCGGCGCGCTCTTGCCCGACCGCGAGGAGCACGGGGATTTGCGCGAGCTTCGCGCACGCGATTCGGATCGCACGATTGACTGGGAAAAAAAGATCGGAGCTGACCCCGTCCACCAGGCGCTGGTCTCAGGGGCCGAAGGGTTTCAGTACCGCGAGGCTCAAGAGAAAATGGCGCAACTCGTGCGCCAGTCGCTTGAAAACGGCGAAAAACTCGCCGTCGAAGCTCCCACAGGAACCGGAAAATCCATCGCCTATCTTTTGCCAGGACTCCTCGCCTCACGGCAGACGGGCGCGCCGCTCGTCGTTTCTACTCACAGCAAATCGCTCCAAGACCAGCTTCTCGAAAAGGATCTCCCCGCTGTTAGAAAAATTCTTAAGGACCCGAATCTTCGCGCTACCACAGTCAAAGGTCAGGATAATTACCTGTGTTTGCGAAAGCTCCATGATCTGGCGGCTTCGATCGGGCCGGCACACACATTGGATGAAAAATGGAGCGCGGCCTATCTCATGTCGTTTGCGGGCTCGGCCCGAGTGGCAGAGCTCGATCGGGTTTCGCATTACCTCAAAACACGCTTTCCGGCGCTTGCCGAAATGTGCGGCCGAGTGAACTCACATCACACCACGACGGTAGGACCGACGTGCTCTTTCTATAAGAGCTGCCATTACTTTGATAGCGCGAGGCTTGCCCACGAGGCCGATGTCGTGATTGCCAATCACGCGCTGGTTTTTCAATGGCCTGCCCAGCTGCCAAAAATCCGTAACATCGTTTTTGACGAAGCCCACCACCTCGAAGACCAGATCACCCGCGCAAACTCATTGGAGCTCAGCGAGAGCGAACTCGCTGAAAACACGGACCGTCTCTCGCGCAAACAGGGCCCGCGCAGAATCGGCGATGCGGTAGTTATTGGAAGACTTCTCAATCCTCTTACCCTACCCGCGCCCTTTGATCAGGATCCTCCGTCCACTCTGCTCAGTCATTTGACCGACCAGCTGCGGGTACGTCTCTTGGAAGTACGAAATCTCGTGCCCCTGGCGATGCCCCCAGTGCGCGAAGGAAGTGAGGGGTTTGAACAAAACGTCGAACTTTCAAAAATCCGAGGCGCCGTGCGCGAACAAGTCGTCTCCGGGCTCCGCAATCTCGCCCAGGCTGTCGGAGAGCTGCACAGATTTTTGGCTGCGGGTGTAACAGCCTCGCAAAGTATCGGCTCGCGCGGAGGAGTCGGTCAGGATCCCGATTTTGACGTCCTATCGACTCAGGCATTTCGTTACGAGGGTTACTCTCAAAAAATTCAGGCGCTTTTGGCCGAGGACAATCCCAACCACTTGCGGCTTTTGCTCTGGGATCCTCGCGAAAATCTTTGGAGTCTTTCGGTTCAGCCCATTTCGGTTGCCGAACTTTCTCAGCCTTTTTTTACCGACAAACGAGGGGTCGTGCTGACTTCGGCGACTCTCACGAGTGCCAGCTCCCCAAATTTCGTCATCGATCGCATCGGACTCAAGCTCACCCAGCCCCTGTCCGCACTCCCCTCTCCTTATCGCCTCGAGGAGCAGGCGGTGATCTTAATTCCACAAGACATTCCGGTTCCTGGAACTTCTGGCCATCTTGAGACTCTCATCAGCTTTACCGAACAGGTGGCAGGCGTTTTAGGCGGAAAAACGCTTCTTTTGATGACCTCTAATCGGAGACTGAGGCAGGCCGCTGAAATTTTGCGCGAGCGCCTGAGAAAGCAAGGGATCACGGTTTTAGATTCGCTCAGTGAACGACGGGCGGCCGAAGTCTTTCGCACGTCCGAGCGTGCGCTCTTGATCGGAAGCGAGCGTTATGGCGAGGGCCTAGACATTCCAGGAGACGCTCTCAGCTGCGTAATTATCGAGAAAATCAACGAAGCCATGACTCGAAGCCCGCTTGCCGAGGCCCGAAAAGCTCGCACTCGGTTTGGGCTCTATGACTTTGATTTTCCGCTGCGAATGATGTGGCTCAAACAAAGGGTCGGACGCTTGATTCGCTCGCCTTCGGATCGCGGTGCGGTCGTGGTTTTTGATTCGCGCTACCATGGCTGGGCGGTGAACTCGCGAGCCCATGTGGACCGAAGCCTGGCCCCGATTCCGGTTGAAGGTGGGCGCCGTGACCAGCTGCTGGAACGAATTGCGGCGATTGTTGGAATCCCCTCGTAATTGGCCACCATTTGATAAGCGCTTTGTGGCGAGCATCCTTGCGTGGTAATGGCTCGTTAAGGATTCCCCGCGAAATCATATGAGCCAGCAAGCCCAACAACTTCAAGAAGAGGTCCAGCGCCGCCGCACGTTTGCGATCATCTCGCATCCGGATGCCGGAAAGACCACGCTCACCGAAAAACTCCTTCTTTACGGGGGAGCCATTCATCTAGCCGGTGCCGTGAAGGCGAAGGCCAATCAGCGCAACACGACTTCGGACTGGATGGAAATCGAAAGACAGCGCGGAATTTCCATCAGCTCAAGCGTCCTGCAATTTGAATATGGCGGCGTGCAAATCAATCTGCTCGATACGCCGGGCCACAAAGACTTTTCTGAAGACACTTACCGAACACTGACCGCAGCCGACGCGGCCGTGATGCTCATCGACGCCGCAAAAGGTGTTGAACCTCAAACTCGCAAACTCTTTGAAGTCTGCCGGATGCGCGGAATTCCGATTTTCACTTTCATCAATAAATTGGATCGCCCTTCGCGCGAGCCGCTTGATCTCATCGACGAACTCGAACGCGTGCTCGGAATTCGCTCTTGCCCCATGAGTTGGCCCATCGGCTCGGGTGATCGTTTTCGAGGCGTTTACGACCGAATAGGACAAGAAGTCCTCGCTTTTCAGACTGAGGGTGAGGCCAACGTCAAAGGCAGGCTTGAGGCGATCAGGATCGCTGGTCTCGACGATCCCGAACTTTTCAAATTGATTGCCGGGCCCCGCAAGGACCTCGACGAAGCACAAGAACTCCACGCAACTCTCAAAGCCGAGCTCGAGCTTGTGGAAATGGCCGGGGATCCGTTTGACTTGGAGCGAGTTCTGAAGGGTCAGCTCTCACCCGTTTTTTTTGGAAGCGCGATGAACAACTTTGGCGTGCAGCGCTTTTTGGAGCGCTTTATCGAAATCGCGCCGCCGCCCACACCGCGCAACACGACCTCGGGCCCGATAGAGCCGACTCATCAAAAGTTTTCGGGCTTTGTTTTTAAGATCCAAGCCAACATGGATCCGCAACATCGTGACCGCGTGGCGTTCATGCGCATTTGCAGCGGCAAATTTGTGCGCAATATGGCCGTCAAGCACGCCAGACTCTCCAAAGAATTCAAACTCTCAAAGCCGCTCAATTTCTTTGGACAAGAGCGCGTGATCGTCGACGAGGCCTGGCCGGGTGACATCGTTGGCCTTCTCGATACGACGGGGGATTTTCGAATCGGTGACACGCTTTGCGAAGGTCCGCTGTTTGAATACGAGGGCGTGCCGAGATTTTCACCCGAGCATTTTGCCGGAATCCTAATCCTGGATCCCATGAAGCGAAAACAGCTCAAAAAGGGCCTCGATCAGCTCTCCGAAGAAGGCGTCGTGCAAATCTACAAGCAGCGCGGTTTTGGTGACAAGGACCCGATCCTGGGCGCAGTCGGTGCGCTCCAGTTTGAAGTGCTTCAGCATCGCCTCAGGGCCGAATATACAGTCGACGTGAGAATCGAAAAACTTCCGTACATCCATGCGCGCTGGGTGACAGGCCCAGGCCTGGATCCTGATTATTTTGAACGTCGCGAAGACACTCGTTGTCTCGAAGATCGGGACGGATTCCCGGTCGTACTTTTTAAAAGTGACTGGGGTTTGCGCTATGCCGAAGAAAACAACAAGGCACTGAGCTTTTTGAAGACCGCGCCCATCGTGACTACTTCTAAACAGCGGCGCTAGCGCCTTGATATCGGCCGAAGCTCATGCCGCACGGCCTCGCCATTTTCGTACCAAATCGTCCCTAAAAAAGGCTCTTCGCGGAGAACGAGTGGAATAAAGTGGCGATCCCCGCTCCAGATATTGAGATCGAGCAGTTCGCCCGAAGGCACCCAGTGAAGTGAACCCTCGCTCGTCTCATGAAGCAGGGGCGCCGGCTCGCTGGGGTTCAGCGCAGCCACGAAAACATAACAAAGCCAGTCTTCAGATTTCGCGGGCTTGAAATCAGGAAACTGCAAAACCCCGAGACACCGAAAATCTCGTTCGGAAATTGAAAGCCCAGACTCCTCCATGAGTTCACGGCGCGCGGCCGCCCACGGCGACTCACCCGCCTCAAACTTTCCGCCCAGACCATTCCATTTGCCGGAGTGAAAATCGCCCGCGCGTGCGGAACCGTCCTTACCGACCCGATGAATCATTAAAACCGAATCCCCCCGTTTGACGTAAATCAAAACGGCAGGAATCAGCTTGCGCGCACCCGACTCAAAAGGGTTCACACGTACATCTGGTCGATCAGGCCGCTAAAGCGTTGTTCAATCACATTGCGCTTCATCTTGAGGGTGGGAGTCATCTCGCCTGCTTCGATCGAAAACTCACGTGAAAGCACCGTGAATTTCTTAACCTGCTCGTAGTTAGCAAGCGATGAGTTTACCGACTCCACAGAATCGCGAACGGCAGCCAACACTTCAGTGTCCTTGACCACGTCTCCGTCAATGCCGCTGCCCTTTTGCTTGAGGTCGGCCAGCGCTCCTTCAGAGAGTGTGATCAAAGCAGAAATAAACTTGCGGTTATCACCCACCAGACAGACTTGTCCGACCACGGAGGCTACTTTTATTTTTTCTTCGATCGGAACCGGCGCGATCATTTTACCGCCGGAGGTCTTCATGATTTCTTTTTTGCGTCCGCGAATTCTGACCAATCCCTTTTCGGTGATTTCGGCCAGATCCCCGGTGTGTAGCCAGCCGCCCTCCAACGTTGCCGCGGTCGCTGCGTCGTCTTTGTAATAACCCACAAACACATGGCGGCCACGTGTGAGAATTTCTCCGTCTTCGGCGATCTTGAATTCCATTCCAGGAACAGGCTTGCCAACGGTACCTGCGCTATCTACGCCTGGCTCAGTCATGCAGATCACGCCGGTGGATTCGGTTTGTCCGAAATCCTCGAGAATCTCGAGTCCAATGGAACGAAACCAACGCGAAACATGAGCCGGAAGCGCTGCCGCTCCCGAAGCCAAAGTCAGAGCCTTACCCAGTCCCAGAGCCTTGCGCACTTTAGAGAGCACAAGTTTGTCACCGAGTCGGAGCTGCACAAGATCCGTCGCCTTGACGACTTTTTTGTTGGACTGCGACTGCGCGACGCGCGCACCGGTCGCCAGTGCCCAGGTGGCCAAGTGCTTTTTAAGGCCCTTTCCTTTTGCGACTTTGGTCTGAACACCCTCAACCATTTTTTCCCAAAGACGAGGCACCGACAAAAGTAGCGTCGGCTCGACTTCCGGAAGCTCGGTTACGACGTTTTCAAACTTGGTAGCGAAACTCACGTTGTAACGCATGGTGATTCCGGCACCGATGTTTTGAAGTTTCTCGGCGATATGACAAAGGGGCAGAAACGAAAACAGGCTGCCCGTTGGAGGTAGCTGCCAGTATTCGCGAATACGATCCGCCGTGTACGCAAGATTATCGTGTGAGAGCAAAGCACCCTTGGGGCTACCCGTCGTTCCGGATGTGTAGATCAAAAACGCGCCGGCTTTTGGATCGATCTTTTTAAGAAACTGATCCATGGTCGGACCTTTTTTGGTCGCCGCGATTTTGCGTCCTTCGGAAACCGCCGTCTCATAGGCCACAGCCTTGGGAGAGATGCTGGTGTCACCGTCAAAAACGATGATCAGTTCGACCCGTGATGGAATCTCAATCTCGTTGGCCCCGCCGGGACCTTTGCCCGCTCCCAATAACTTGTGGAAGTATTCTTTGCTCTGCACTGAAAGGACCCGCGCTTCGGTGTGATTGAGAATGTAGAGCGCGTCTTTGGGAGTCGAGTTCGGATAAAGTCCCGCGGACTTTCCACCCATGAGCAACATGGCCAGATCCATGTGCACCCACTCAGGCGAATTGTAGGCGAAGATCGCGCCGATATCCTGGGTCGTGATTCCCTTGGACTCAAGAAAAAGCGCCAGATGGTACACGCGATCGCAATATTCGCGCGCGGTGATCGACTTCCATTCACCATTTTGTTTGTAACGCTGGCCTGGGAGATCGGGAGTTGCTTCTGCCCACTTCGCCAATCTGTGCAATACTGTCGCCATTTTTCTCTCCTTGGAAATAGTCGCGGAAATAGTGGTGGATTTTTTTCACCCCACTCGAGCGAGCACCTTATTTAGAGTCGCTGAAGATTATAGCGTTCCAAAAAGAGAAAAGACCAAGGGTTTCTTGCCAGCCTCACGCGTTGCGGTACTTGACGCTGGAGCTCGAGGCGCGCGTAGTTGCACACGCTCCTCGAGAACATGGCCGGCATAGAGGCTCAGATACCAATAATAATTGCGCGCGATATAGGCCACGTACTCACGGGTCTCACGGTAAGGAATCAAATCCAGAAACAAAACCCGGTCATCCGTTACATAACGCCGCTTCCACTGATCGACCTTCTCGGGTCCGGCATTGTAGGCAGCAAGCGCCAACTCTGCATCGCCTTCAAACCTCACCAATAGCTGATCGAAATATTTCACGCCCAGCCGAACGTTAGTCTTCATGTCAAAAAGTTCACGCTTAGAAACTTTTTCCATTCTCCGTGCTGTGGCCGGCATGAGTTGCATGACACCCATGGCGCCAGCGGGCGACCTTGCGTTTGTATTGAATCCGCTCTCCTGCCGAATCAGCGCCGCGACCAGCCACGGGTCCACACGACTGCCAAAACGTTTGATGATATCTGCGTGGTTTCGCTTGAGCGGATAAAAAAGCTCAAGCGTCGCGCGCGAGATCATGGCGGGCGAGTCGCGAAATAGACGCGAAAGCGCTTTAAACTGTCCGATAGAATCCCCAGATCGCTGCATCAGTACCGCGATATAAAGGCGAAGCTCCGGTGAGGAAGAGGCAGAGTCAGCTGCAAGAGCCTCAAGAAAATCCAGGGCCAACGCATGCGCTCCCACTTCTTGAAGAGTTTCGGCCGACGTAATTTTCTGATTGATCTTGAAGGCGCCCGGAAAAGCTCCCTCGTCCTCCCGAAATTGAACGAGAGCCGGCCTGACGTCGAGTGACTGCGGAGGGGTCAGGAGTTTTCCTTCCCTCAGGATGAGTTCGTGGAAATTGAGCGGAAACTCTTTGGTGAGCCGAGACCGAAAGGCGTCCTGAGCGAGCTTGTCACCCGATTGCTTTGCGCATCGAGCCTTCCAAAAAAGTGCGCGCGAAGCGTAAAAACTTTCCTTGGCTGAATAGAGCTTTGTCAGCCAGTCACTGGCCTGGGCGCACTTCCCTTCCCAGATCAGAAGCAAACTTAAACGGTACTGAGCCTTGGCGCTCTGATCATTCGGTCCTTCGCACTGAGCCGCGCGCTTGTAATGGGCAACGGCCAGGTCTTGAAACCGCTTTTCAGGAAAAAACTCCTCGGCCTTGTGCCCGAGCACCAGATTGAGCGTGGAGTCTTGGCAACCCGAACTTTCTAAAGCCTTCGACGAAACCTTTTCGAGCAAACTCCATTCACTGAGCTGCCGGGCGCTCCGATGCAACAAACGTTCATCCACTCCCCGGAGAGCGGCGAGCTCTCCTTCTGATAAAAGCCGGCTGATTTGTTTGGAGTCCTGAGTGACGGTGGGAGAGCCGTTTTCTTCACCGGCCTCGTCTTTGATCTCCGCACTTGAAGACACCATTTCATCCACTGCAGAACAAAAGGGATTTGATTTCGGATCACTCAGACAGCGGCTCTGCCAGGCAATGACCGCCGGCGCCGGGACTTTTTTATCAGCCGCGGCCGCTTGCCGGAAAAGGCGATGGACCTCGAGAAACTCGCGGGCCTGCTTTCGAACTGCCTTGCGATGGGGGGTAGCACTGAGTCCCGTGAGACCACTTTTTAGAACCACAGAGAGCTCAACACGAACAGGTCTAAGGGCCACATTAGGAACGGACGATGGGGCTAGCGTTGCCTCGTTCTGACCTTCCGCTCTGCTTTCACTCACCGCGCAGATAATCAGCGCCCATGATAAGAATAAAATCTCGGTTTTTAACCGTTTTTTTGAAGTTTTATTCAAAATCAGCATGAAAGAATCGCCCCCGACTTTAGCCTATCCGGTCCGAGGATTCTTGTCCAAGAACGGCAACCCAAGATTCACAATTTCTAGCCCTGCCCGAGTGCGACAAAATCCTGTCGAGTGTCGGGGCAAGACCTCCCGAAAAGCCCGACGAAAGGGCTGGTTTTAACACCCTGCTGTGTTAGGTTCGCGCCACTATGGCAAAAACAATCAGTGCAAAGCATCGGAAAAATCGTCGAGACAAAGCCACCGCCTACAAAGCCGGAGACGTTCCGGCAAAATGTAAGGTAGCGGTCGCGCGTAGCAAAAAAGCGCTCAAGAAAAAAGCTTATCCCATGACTTGACCCAATCACGCCGGCACAACCGGCGTGATTTTTTATGATTTTTGCTAGAAAAAATCCCTCGCAAGACAGCTCCCCTTGCCTCAGACCTTCGCTTCGCGAACAAACCACACGCAATGTTTTGGCGGTGATCCTCACCACCACGCTCACTTTCAACCTCGTGAGCTCAGTCCTGATCTTCTGGAGCTCTGAGTCGCGAAAGCTGACCGGCACCTTCAACGCCTCCGATTTCAATTCCATTCAAATTTGCCTCGGTTCAGCCGCCCTGACCTTGCTGGCTTGGCTCCTTCTGCGACGCAAGCTGAACTCCGCAATTTGGCTGTTTTTGATTGGCTGCTCGGCATGCACCGCGGGAGCCATTGCCTTGCTGGAACCTGGCGCGGCGCTCATGTCCGCATTTTTTACCGTGATCCCTGCAGTGACTGCGGGACTTACTTTGAGTTTTCGTCCGGCATTTAATTTCAGCCTCGCCCATTTCCTGCTTTGGGCGCCGATCATGATGATGCGATACGAGATCCCGCTTCCGTATCGAATCACCACCCTTCAATTCTACGTACTCGTTTCTGCGCTCACGCTCATTGCATCGAGGACTCTTCAGAAATTCCAAGAGCTCTCGGATCAGAGCAAACTTCGAAGCGCCAGCGAGGGCTCGATGAACTTTCTCGCGCAGCTTTCTGGAGCTATCGCCCACGAAATCAACAATCCGCTGGCGGCCATAAAACTCAAGGCAGCGCTCCTGGAAAAACTCGCCGCGCAAAACGCAACTGTCCCCTCCGAGAATGTCGCGAAAATATCCAAAGAAATGGGCTGAATCTGTAGTTCGATTGCGTCCGTCATTCAGGGTTTGAGAGCGCTGGCCTCTCCGACAAAAAGCGCAGGGAAATCGGGTGGGCCCAACGAACTTCCATGGCACCATCACCCCGTTCATAAGTTGATCGATGAAACCCTAGTGATCGCACGGTCATCCATTTTAAAAACCGGAATCGATCTGAAAATTTCTCTTCCTGATTTGGAACTTAAACTCTGGTGCCGACCCGCGCAGATGATTCAGATCTTGCTGAATCTGCTCGCCAACTCCACAGCCGCGATTTCAAGTCTTTCTGAAAAATGGATTCGAATCGACATCAAGGTCGTTTCACAAAGTGACGGCGAGTACGCGCTGATCTCGGTAACCGACAGCGGACCCGGGCTTCGCAAAGACATCGCAGCTCGCGTTTTTGAGCCCTATTTCAGCACCAAAAATCAGGGAAGTAATCTTGGACTGGGCCTTGGGATTTCTCGACTCATTGTCCATGATCACGGCGGAGAAATTTGGCTCGACCGCGACCAACCCAACACTTGCTTTAGGATGACGCTCCCGCTCGGCGAGAAGGAAATCCAATAGGGCTCCAGCTTCGCGGATTTACTTCAACAACTCTTGAAGCTCACCGCGCTCGAACATCTCACTCACGATGTCGCAGCCCCCAACGAACTTACCGCCAATGAAAATCTGCGGAACGGTCGGCCACTGAGTGTAATCCTCGAGGGCTTCCCACATTGGGTCATCGGAGAGGACGTCAAAGCCCTTGATTTCTGTGGCCCCGGCGGCGCGAAGCACCTGGCAGGCGCGCGATGAAAAACCGCACTGCGGAAAATCAGGCGTGCCCTTCATGAAAATGAAAACTTTGTTGTTTTTGACTTTTTCTTCAATTTGCGGGCTCAGTGGATGTGCCATTTCAGTGTTCTCCTTACTTTACGATTGAACTATTGAGGCGATTAAAATGCTCGGGAGTGTAGGTCTTGAGCGTGAGGGCGTGGACTTCGCCTGAGTCGATCTCGGCCTGAACCATGGCCATGACCATTCGATGCTGGTCGATCATCATCTTTCCTTCAAAGGCAGGCGATACGACCAACGCCTGATAGTGGTCTTGGGTGCCAGTGAGGTCGGTGATTTCCGCCCGTGTTCCAGTCGAAAGCGCCTGGAGGCGCTGTTTCAAAATCTCAGGTGTCATAGATTCAAAGAGCCTTAGCATGATCTGCCAACGAGGCGCAACACACCAGGGGTACGGCTAAAAATGGATTTTCCGGGCCTATTCGGCCATGGGCGCAACCGCGTTCGGCGCGTGTTTTGCTCATCACTTTGTCCATGGCTCATCACTTAGTGGACTCGGACCTTGAAAAGCAGCAAGTCCCCTCGGTCATTCCTGTGCTTCCGATCCGAAATGCCGTGCTGTTTCCGATGATTTCTATGCCGCTAGTAGTAGGCAGACCGCGCAGCATTCTCGCTCTCGAAAGCTCCGAGTCCTCCCACCAGCTCTTAATCATCGTCGCGCAAAAAATCATCACACCGGGTGATCCCGAGCCCAAGGACCTTTACGATATCGGAACGCTCTGCAAACTCGAAAGTAGCACCGACAACGAGGTCGGCGGACGACAGATTGTGGTGACTGGTGTGGCGCGCTACCGAGTTCTAGGTTACCAGCGCACCGAAAGTGGTTTTCTGACCGCCCGCGGAGAGATCGTCGCCGATATCACAGAACCCAAAAGCACTCGCGGTACGGCTCTCTTCGAGAATCTCAAATCACTCTCTCGCGAAATCATGGACCTCCTACCCGGAGCCACCGAAGCCCTGTCGCGCCTCATTGATCGGATTGACGATGCAGCCTACATGACCCATGTCGTGGGCGCGTACCTCAATCTGTCGCTCGCTCAAAAGCAGGAAATCTTAGAGACCGTCGACATCAATCGGCGCATGGAAATCCTACTCGAACTCATGCGCAAGGAACGCGATGTCCTCGACATCCAAAAAGAGATTCGTGACAAAATGTCCGAGCGACTCAACCGCGCCCAGCGTGAGGCGTTGCTACGCGAACAGCTCCGAACGATTCGATCGGAGCTCGGAGAAGAAGGCAGCGAGGAAACCAGCGACGAACTCGAGGCAAAAATACGCGACGCGAAACTTCCCGAGGAGGCGGCTAAACAGGCGCAAGAGGAACTCAAACGCCTTCGCGCACTTCCGCAGGCCTCTGCCGAGTACCATGTCATCCGTTCTTATCTCGAATGGCTGGCAGTTTTGCCCTGGCAGAAGACTTCGCAGGACAACCTGGACCTCATACGGGCTCGCCAGATCCTCGATGAAGACCACTACGGACTAGAAAGCGTCAAACGACGCATTTTGCAATTTTTGTCGGTCGCTCAGCTGAAAAATGACTTAAGCGGGCCGATTTTATGCCTCGTGGGCCCTCCCGGTGTCGGCAAAACATCACTCGGCCAATCGATTGCTCGCACGTTAGGTCGAAAATTTATCCGTACATCCCTGGGCGGCGTCCGGGATGAGGCAGAAGTCCGGGGCCACCGGCGAACCTATGTCGGAGCCATGCCCGGTCGAATCATTCAGAGCATCAAACGAGCCGGCACCAAAAATCCACTCATGCTGCTCGACGAAATCGACAAGTTGCGCACCGACTTTCACGGCGATCCCTCTGCGGCAATGTTAGAGGTCCTCGATCCCGAGCAAAACAAGAGCTTTACGGATCACTATCTGGACATAGCTTTTGATCTATCGAGCGTATTTTTTGTGGCGACAGCCAACGTGGTGGATACGATTCCTGCTCCGCTTCGGGATCGGATGGAGACCATTGAAGTCAACGGCTACACCAATTTTGAGAAACTCCAGATCGCAAAACGCTATCTGGTGCCCAAACAGCTTAAAGAGCACGGTCTCAGGCCAGAACAAATTGAGCTCCCTGAAGAAACGCTCATGGCCATCATCACTCGTTATACGCGCGAAGCGGGAGTGCGTGAACTCCAGCGAAAAATCGCAGCACTTTTTCGGGCAACTGCTGAAAGCATTGTCGGAGCTCTCTCGGTGGCTCCGGAGTCAGGCGCTCTACCTCACGGAGAACCTCCGATACAACTCACCCCCGAACGACTCCAAGATCTTTTGGGGTCCGAAAAATATTTTCCAGAACTTGCCGAAAAATCCCTCCACCCCGGGATTTCAACCGGCCTAGCCTGGACGCCTCACGGCGGAGATATTTTGTTTATCGAAACCTCCGAAATGCCCGGAAAAGGTCAACTCGTTTTGACCGGACAACTTGGGGACGTGATGAAGGAGTCCGCGCACCTCGCGCTCAGTCTGGCGCGTTCGGCAACCTCGGGATTTTTGCACCGAGGTTACGATTTCGCCAATCACGACATCCACATCCATGTACCGGCGGGAGCGATTCCAAAAGACGGGCCTTCGGCGGGCGTCACCATTGTCACTGCGCTCGCCTCTCTCCTACTTAAACTGCCCGTAAGTCCACGATTAGGAATGACAGGCGAAATCACTTTGCGTGGTGTGGTGCTCCCAGTGGGCGGAATCAAAGAAAAAATCCTAGCCGCACACCGTGCAGGCCTGAGAGCGATCATCCTTCCGAGACGAAACGAACAGGACTTGCGTGAAGTGCCCCCCGAGATCCTCAGAGATCTCTCCATTATGCTGGTCGACTCGGTGGATGAGGTGCTCACGCACGCTTTCAATCTCGATGCGATCCAACAGAGCGAAGCCACGATTGCGGCTTGATGAAAATTTTGGTGTCTACGCCGCAGCAGCGTCCTCAGGATCATCCTCCTCGAGAATGACGCCAGACTCGCCCGGCAAACCGCTATCCCCCGGCTCGCTCCACTGCGCATGCAGTCGATCCAAACCAGCAGGCCCGTAAAACAGGCCCATCGTTGCGCCGAACAAGAGGTGACCGACAAAAATCAAGATCGGTGCGTTGGGATCCACCTTGTGGCCGAGCACTCCAAAGGGGACATATTCCGTGAAGCCATAAAATTCGTGCACCATCGTGAAAAACGGAAATACGGCGATCGTAGCAAACATCACATGAAAATAACCGAGCACCACCCCGAGGCGGGCTGATGACTTCAACAGCACATACTCAAAACAGTAGGCGTAGAGGATCCCAAACAGACCGCCCACCAACCAGTTGGCGACGAGACCCACGACCCAGTTTCGTGCTCCATGCTCAGTCCCGCGGATCAGGCTACCTAAGTAGGTTTCGAACGAAAATCGCGTGGTTCCCAGCATATTAAAGACGTCTATGAAGGCCAACATGAAGCTTGCCGCCACGACGCCCGATAGAAAAGCTCTCAGCCCATTGATCGGCTGCTCGCGTTTGATCAGTTTTTCGTAAACGGTCTCTGAGGTCATAGTGCTCACACCTTTAATTGACCTTGCTGCAAGGCAAAGACCACGTGCAGCACGATTCGTGCGGCAGAGCGCTTGCAGCAAATCAGGCGTGGTGGACTCGATGAAGGCTTCTTCAAAAATAGACTGGCTCAAAATCACCAGTCGATCGCTTGAGGCGCAAATCAGCTCCTGCGAAGGGTGCGCAAATTATTTGGCTGAGCGGTTAGCTGCTCTCTGGCTGCAACGCCTGCCGCGTGAAATGAGACTGAGGGTTTTGAATCTCCTGCCCGAAGAAATTCTCCACGAAGCGGAGAACCTCAGAGCCAGCGTTGCGCAAATTCAATCCGATCGAAGTATTGGTTTCACGGACCTCGTGGAGGATGCAGAACGGGCTTTGGGTTGTGCCTCTTCGCTCCAGTGGCCGAAGCAAGAAGAAGAAATCGAAGTCCGAATGTCTCTACTTTCTGAAGAAGTAGCCTCCACCTTTTTGTCTTCATTCTTTCAGGCCATTCCACCTGATCTCCGAGAAGAGCTGATCGGGGCGCTCCCCTACGATTTGCGTTTTCATCTCAAAGACTCCCTTCTCGAGAGACTGAAGGTGGCCTAAGCCCTCAAGCACTTGTACTTGCACCCGACCGTCAATTTTCAATCATTTCAAATTCCACAATCTCCTAACAATCAGCTTATTGCACCTGCCCGGCGGGCCGTTACCATAGGGAGAGGAGCACTCCGTGAACACGATGCGAGCCTGGTTAATGATCTCGGTTTTTCTCTGTGCAGCGCCATCGCACGCTGCCGCAGAAATTTCTGCTGACTCCAAGGCCCTTGCCTCAATCGAAAAAGAATTGAAACAAGCGATTGCTCACGAGAAGCCCGATGCCGCTCACCTCTTTCACATCTACCGGATTGCGGGCCGCGAGTTTCAAGCCTATGGCTTTTTAAAACAGGCTCGCAGCGTTTATGAAAAAGCGCTCGCCGTTAAAACCGACGAAGACCCCTCCGAGCCGATCATTCAGCTCTTGCAACTCGACTACCTTGAAAAAAACCTGAAGGAACAAAAGCGCCATCTCGCGATCGCACGCGCCCGCATCAAAAACAGTGACCTGCTCGAGTACGTCGAATGGTACGAAAAAGCTCTCGTTGGCGGTGAAAAAGGGCCCGAACGCTTTGAAGGTGGCTTGTTTGGCGCGCCCGCACGCTGGAGCATGCTCGAAAAACTCATGCGAGAAAAAAAATTCAACGAGGCCTTTGCGCTGATCAATCCCAAGGGGGTCGAGCAGTCGAGCCTCCCTCATCGAATCACCTACGATCTGCTCAACGTCCTGGTCAATCGCCGCAAGGCTGGAAATCTTTTTTGTGCGGACGACCTTAAAAAATATCCGGACGCGTATTCGTATTCCATCCGGCTTTGCAAGATTCTGAGTTCCTACATCGAGAAGGGCGCTGTCGATCCGGCTGCCTGGCAGTCCCTCGAGAGTTTCTTCAAAGAAAATAATGAAAGCGCGGTTCAAGACAAACGCTACCTAGTAGCGGCCGCCGAGGAGCTCAAGAAATGAAACTCTCGCGCGGAAAATGTCTGAGCGTGTTGGGGGTTGTTGCTGTCCTTTGGGCCTGCAATCAAGCGGGCCTCGGCGTTGGGACTGCAGTATCCAATCTGGCCTCTGCTCCACTCGATGGACTCCGCGGAGTAGGAAACTTTCTCACCGGAAAAACTTATTCTAATTACACCAAAAAAACTGCCACGCTGCGGGTGGAACTCCCACAGACTTGTACGACGGCCGGATCACACGCGGGGCAAGCCATTCGTATCCTGGATCCCGCCATGCGAGCGACCCTGGGGTCGGCTTGTAAGTGCGCTCCGTGGGGAGACTGCCCACGCAATCTCTGCGACTGCAAAGCTCTTTGCCCGGACTCTTTTGACATACTTTCTGTTCATGCGGACCGCTTGCCCGGGGCCCCCGCGCACGGACTGGTATTTCAAAACGATCCTGATTTTTTTGCCGGCACTCGGCATCCCATGGTGCAAGGCGGCGGTTACTGCTGGGGCCATGCTTCGGTGACCTCGAAGTTTAACCGCTTGGGCTTTTTTGATCCCGGCCATGAGCTCACGGCGCCGCGGTCCAGCAAAGAATGGCGTAATTTCTACAGCCGAGTGATCGATGACGTCACCGATAACAAGGCCACTCAAATTCCAGGCTTTAGTAACCTCGCGGAATTTTCATCCCACCCCACGATCCAAGAAATGCTGGCAGAAAAAGTCGCAAAAGAATGGGCCGGAAAAGCGATGAAATTGGGCACTCTGGGAATCGCCATGAAGGACGGTCAGATGAGCCCGGACACTGCGCAAAAACTCGTCACGGATGTCGCAGAGCGCGTAAAAAATCACCAGGCTCCGCAGATCGCTTTTACTTTTGGCCGAAAGTTTAGCACCCACATCGTGATCGTTTCGAGCGTGCATGCGCAATCAAACGGTTCTCACGTGTTTTGCCTCAAGGACAGCAACTTTTCAGCAAGCCAAAACCAACGCTGCCGCAGACATATCGTTATCGGGGCCGATGGGAGTGCAAGCGGAAGCGACTACGGTGCCATAGGCGGAATTGAAGTCGCCTCCAACGAAGACTCCGACACGGTAGCCCAGATCTCATCGCTGGTTAAACGCTGCCGCGGTGAAAGAGGCTGTTAGCAGCTCCCCGCTTGCGCGGACGCTAGACGCCGATCTTTGGGCAAAATCTTGAAAGCGCGCAACGTTCGCAAAACGCGCGCCTCGCCGTGCAAACCTGTCTGCCGTGTTCAATCATGAGATGGTTGGACTGAGTCCAATCTTCGCGCACGACGATTTCCATGAGCTCATATTCTACTTTGACCGGATCCAGATGCCGGGTGAATCCCATTCTTCGCGCAAGCCTTCCCACATGAGTGTCGACCACGATGCCTGGGATTTCAAAAACGTTTCCGAGCACCACGTTAGCGGTTTTTCTACCGACTCCACGAAGCCCAGTGAGTTTTTCTTGTTCAGCCGGAACCTCACCGCCGTACAACTCCACAATCGCGCGCGAACATTCTTTGAGAGCTTTGGCTTTGTTTTTATAAAATCCGGTCGACTGAATCAGTTTTTCAATCTCAGCAAGCGGAGCCTGACTCATGGCCTGCGGCGTACTCAGTCGCTTGAATAACGCCGGCGTGGTTTTGTTGACTCGCTCGTCTGTACACTGCGCTGACAAGATGGTGGCGATCAAGAGTTCAAAGGCATTGCAGTAGGTCAGGCTGCACCGGGCCTCAGGATATTCACGCTTGAGGATTTTCACGATCTCGACCATGCGCCTTCGTTCGGCCGCAAGTTCAACTGGCGTCAGGGCGGCGTGCTTTCTGGCCGGTGATTTTGTTTTTCGCGGGGCTGGCTTTTTCTTGAGTGTCCGCTTTTCAGCGCTCACCTTCTTTTGAGCCATTTTTCAACCTCGGCTGTTGAACGGCTATTGACCACGAGAGACGTCGGCAGCAATGCCTTTCGCGCCACACCAATTCCGTAAACCACATCTTTGAGGCCCGCCACTTCGTGGGCGTCAGGGTTCACCGAGACGAGCGCGTTGTGGGCTCTCAAGGCAGGTCCCCATCGCCAATCGATATCCAAACGCAATGGATGCGCGTTGATCTCAATGGCGACATCATGGCGTGCGGCCTCTTGAATGATTTTTTCGACGTCGATCTCGTAACCTTTGCGCCCGAGCAAAAGTCTCCCGGTCAGATGACCGATAAAACGCGTATGGGGATTTCGAATCGCCGCAACGATCCGATCGGTCATGGACTCGCGGTCCAGTTTGAAACGCTGATGAATGGACGCCACCACGAAGTCAAAACGCTTGAGGACCTTTTCGGGATAATCGAGAGAGCCGTCCTGAAGAATATCGCTTTCGATTCCCCAAAAAACCCGGATTTCTGGATGCTTTTCCTGCACCTCCCGAATTTCTCTCTCTTGTTCCTTGAGCGTGTCTTCTTTGAGGCCCTGGGCGTAAAAAGCGGTTTGGCTATGGTCAGAAATCCCAATGTATTTGAAGCCGAGCTTTTTCGCGGCAACAACCATCTCATCAAGAGTGGCCGAACCATCCGAGCGGTTCGTGTGATTATGAAAGACTCCCTGCACTCCGTTCCAGGCCAGTACGTCTGAGAGGCTGCCCTTTTGGGCGAGCGCGATCTCCTCACCGGTCTCGCGCATCTCGGGCGCAATCGCAGAAAGCCCCAGCGCCTCGTAAAACGCTTCGTCGCCGCCAGCATCATCGAGAGTTGCGCCGATCGTGGGACCTGCGGCCGC
>CAMBEX010000007.1 GCA_945865865.1 Bdellovibrio sp. ZAP7 | reverse complement strand
AGCCCTCCTCCAGGTAAGTACCGTTGAGGCCCAGCTGGGATACCGCGGATTGAAAAAGTTGAACCCCGTTGGGAGTCTGATGATTGAGCTCACGGCCAGAGCCAAAACCGATGTACGGTGCTTCGCTTTTATCGGTGGAGATCAAGCCCATCTTCCACTGGAGATTTCCCTTTTTGGTAAATTCATCCATGAAAATCTGAGTATTGACCATCACGTTGCGCTGAGCATCCATCATGCTGGCGCTGTTATCGATGACCCAAACAATATCGACGACAGAATTTCCCTGAAGCTGCTTGAGCTTGTGAGCGTGATCAAAGGACTTGGAGGGCTTTTGATTCGAGTAAAAAAGGTAACCCTCGTCGCGACAGCCCGTGAGAGATGCTGCCATCAACGAAGTGCACGAAACTGCGGCCGCAATACCAAGCAACGTTCGCATTGAAATCACCGGGAACCTCCATGGTTTTGGAGCTGCTTCAGGCACACACCCTCAGCGACAGAGCGGAGCCGAAACAACTCGTCCGGCCAAATCACGCCGTCAAACGGAAAGCCGATCGCGTCTTTTTCGCCCTGAAGAGCCGCTGCGCTGGTCAGCCGAATTTCGTCGGTAGCCCCAGAAACAGCCGACACTTGTGACTGCGCCTGTGCCGCTTGAATTTCCGAGAGTTCGCGTACCTGGCTCATGAGCTCGACTTTTACAAACTGCATTTTACGAATCGCTTCTGAAAGCAGCGTACGCTGGTTCTTCCACTGTCTGCGGTATTCAGCGTTGAGAGACTTACGCGCGATTTCAAGTGTGCCTAGGATCGAGTCGCGCGCTTTGCTCCACTGGGACTGAAAACCCACCACCGGAAGCGCCGCTTGGACGCTGATCTGGTGCAACTCATTGAGTTTGCGTGACTCTTCGTCCAAAAGCTTCACCCGACGCTCGGCCAAAGCCGTGTGCTGATCCGACTGCCCGGGCTGCGGTGCCTCGGCCGCCGTGATTGCGGCGTCGATTTTTTTAACCCAAGGCTGGTGAATGCGTTGAAACTCGGAGAAATTCTTTTCGACCGCCGAGTAAAAACAAAGCTTGAGATTGGAGACGGCGCGAACCACATGAAGCTCCGGCTGAAACTGATCATCAAAAAGCTTTTGGCTGAGGGTCGCCACCTCGCCGCGAAGACGGATCAGATCTCCCTTTCGAAGCAAGATCCACGTCAACTCCTCGCGCGCCTGCAAAAACTCTCGAGAAGAATTTGGGATCCGGTCGTAATACTGTTCGGCCTCATCCAGTGCTCCCGCCTGATACAGAAAACGAGCAATCTGCAAAAGATGTCCAGAGAGCGCGCCCAGGTCATGTGCCGCCTCGATTGCAGGCTCGGCGTGTGTCTTAAGAATACGTGCTGCGGTAGCAAGATCACCCTTTTTGGCAGCAGCCAATGCGGCAGTCTGCGCAAGCGGTAACTTCAGTCGGCTCTGCACCGGAAGCGCCGATAAAACTTCAGCGGCCTTGTCACCCTTTCTCAAAGCGCTTAAACCCCTGAGGGTCGCGTTGAAAAGGCTCTTGGACAAATCCAGGCGCGACAAGATGGCGCCTTGTTCGGGCGAAACCAGGATGGCATTTTCCATGACCCAACGATCAAGATCGGCACCTAAAACTTGTTCAAGTGCCATTCCAACGCGGGACTCTGAAAACCCGGGTTGAGCGATCTTCTTGACCCAGTAATCAAAAGCCGTCTGCGCAAGACTGATCTTTTGGAGGCAATAAATATGAGCGGCGTCAGCAGCCATTCGAAACGATGACGGAAGATCCCGATCCACGGCAGACCAGAGGTGGGAGGCCCCCACAAAATCCTTCTTCAAAATATGTGTAACCCAGACGTTCACGTCATAAGAAAGTGAGCGCTGCTCAAACTGCCATTGCGAAAAAAACTGCGCCAAAAAAGCATCCGAAAGCTGAAACTGCTTTGTGTCCACTCCCTGCAGGGACTGTGAGGTCCCTGCGGCCGAACCCGAGCCCATTTGCGCGCCAACGGGAGCTGCCGATCTCATGAGAATATCAGCACCACTTGCGAGTGCATCGACGCCGTAAAGCGGAGGCGTGAGCAGCGCGCAGACAGCAAATAGCAGTTTTGTATTTTTCACGTGCCATCTCCGCCTAAAAGAATTCCAACGTCCAAATGTCCGTGGACGTTATGAACCATGTTCTGCCCGAGGTTGCGCTTTTCCTGATGAAAGTAGTCTTTGACTCCAAAGCGAACCACTCCGCTGCGGCCCATCCAAAAAGCAAAACCCAGATCCGCCACCGCGGCGGGTGCGCTCCCGGTGTTCATTCCGGCTACACCAGCACCGATCGAAGCGTACTGATCGAAATAGAAAACCTGATCCATGCTCAGCCGAAACTTTCCGTAAAACACATTAAATCCCAGCGTCGCATCAGCGCGATACTTCGCGTAGGCGACATCCGGAATGATTCCTTCGCGAGAAATTAAAAGCTGTGCAGTATTGGTCAGCGAATTATTAACCAGTGAGCCGCTCAGACCCAGGCTCCAACGATCACCGAAATGAAAGCGATAGCCGAGAGAAGCTTCTTTGGTATCCAGAAAACCGCTACCCGTGACGTTCAAGCCTCCACCCAACACGATCTCGCTGCGATGAGTGAGAGGTGCGTAACGAGTCTGCACGGCATAGAGTTTCTCGTTTGCGATGCTTGCGGGAGCTTGATTTCCAGGAAGATTCAGCAAATTGAGCTGGTCTTCAAGATTACCAAGAGGCGCTTCTGCGGTACTGGCTCGAGCGCCGTTGGAAAGCAAGAGTGCCAAAAGGGTCGCTCCCACAGCAATTCCGTATTTATCCATCGTCATGAAATTGTTCCTCACAAAATGTCATCCAGCCAGTCGGCGGCAAGTCCAGAGTCCAACGACGATTTTGCCTGAATATCGCCCCACTCAAATCCCGCGATGATCAACTTTGCTCCCCCGCCCAATGAACAGGAAGTCGCAACACTCAAGCGATAAGCCGGAAGACTCGGCACGGCTTTGTACTCAAGATCCAACAGCGACTTGCAGCCCGCTGAGCTTTTGAACTTGAAGGTCATCGGATCACGCGACTCAGAAGTCAGAGTCCCGTCCAAAACCATTTTGTTTGCCGACGAAGCGAGCCCGCTATTCTCGCCCGTCACGAGCGGCAGAGAATCCAAAGCAGGATTTTGCTGAGAGGTCACCGAAGAGACGCGTCCTTGAAGTTCTAAATTGACCTTTCCCATTTGCCGACTTAACTCGCCCCCAAACTGAACCAGGCGCTCCACGAGTGCGGAGTGAATGAAAACGTCTTTTACCAGTCCGACGGCATGATCAATGGCTTCCATTTGGGTTGAATCTGAAAGCGCGCTGGTACCCACCACGAGAGTTGATCGAAGTGCCAGCACTCGATCATCGAGAACTTGCATCGCGGGGTTGAGAACTTGGGCGTTTTTGAAAAACCTCAGTGTCGACTGAATTTCAGGGTCCTTGAGACTGTCTCCCAAGATCAATGTTGAACTCCACGTGGATGGGAGTAACTCGACATTGAAGCTCTCGGTGTCCTGTCTGCCCATCGTATTGGTGGCAATCAGATTGAATTGTTTTACACCCGCTTCATTGGCTTTGATAATGAGGTTGCCGTTGTTCCAGGTGATCTGACCTCGAAGCGCGGGAGGATCAATGGTCACCGTCGTACTGAGTTTTGGCCAATTGCCATCCGTGACCGGAACTCCAATCCGAATCTCATCACCTTTCCTGACATACTTGATCTGTCCCAGGGGCCATTTGGTTCGGTCAATCTCGGGCGCCATCATCACGGAGGTCGCAAAAAGCACCGAAACCTCGTGATTGGAGCAAAGATCCTGGACGCGCGTATCGTGAACGCATGCCTTGAATTTCAGTTTGAAATTTTTGCCAATTTTGTCTTCGGGGATTTTATTCCAACGTACTCCCATGCGAGTCACTAATCCGTCTTCGCTCTCATCGAGATTCACCTCACCGAAACCGGGAGTGATCACGGTAACAGTCGGAGCCGATTCGCCATTGGGATCCTCAGCCGTTACCAGGAAGTTCACATCAAGACCCTGGATTACGGAGTCGGGAGCCGAGAACTCAGCTTTTTTGCGCACATCGCGAATATTCCAGATCACATCAGTGACTGTTTTGTTTCCAGAAGGATCAAAGGCCACAAAACTGATCGGAAATTCTTTTTCAGTCGGGCCGCTCCAGCCTGCATCCGTATAAAGAACATCGGTCATCGAAGGCGTGTACGAAACCGTATACCGGCTCGGATCCGTTTCACTTCGACTGATCACCGCGGAACTCGGGAGTCCGTTGGCAAAAAGCTCAAAGGGTCCAACGGGAAAGTCCGAGCTCTTGATCGTGACGTCCGTGGTGAACTCTTTTCCTTCGGTCAACTTGAAATCCGCATGACTGAAAGTCAGTTCCACGGGCCTCGGGGTGTCGTGCACGACCAGCAAAACGGACTTGGTAATCGTTGCGCGTGGCTCATCGCTGCTGAAAAGAACGACTCTCACTGGATAATCGCGATAACCCAGTGAAGGATTGCGCGGATTGTTTCCGTCGGCGAACCCGGGATTCCAGCTCAGTTTTTGATCCGCAGCGGAAAAACTCGCACCCGCGGGAAGATCTTCAATCGCCAGAACAGGACTACCGGGTGCCGGCACCCATCCCGTCACTTGAAACTGGCCCTCTTGCCCTTCGATAAACTCCAACTGATCAGGGCAATCGATTCCCCAGGGTTTATCGACTGGCTTGGTGACTGGCTTTTGAGAGGTCATTTGCCCAAGTTCTGGCATCGGATTGGACTGGCATGCCAATAAGCTGAGAACCGAAGCCGCGGCCCCCACCTGAATCCAACTCGCCTTTAGACTCGCCTTGAAGCTCTTCCTTAAGCTTTCCATCGAATTTCTCCCTGTTTTTCTCGACTAACTGATCGGGCGCAACAAAAACGGATAGGCCACCTTAACGTTTACGCCGCCAAGAGGCTTTGGAAACTTCCAGCCCAACATTTTTTGCGAAATACAGCTCTCGACTTGAGAACTTCCCAGCGTGGACTTCTGAACGCGCGCAAAGTTCAAAGCGCCCTCAACTCCCACTTCAAATGCCATCGTCACAGTTCCGTTCATTCCGGGCTGTGTCGCCAAGCCCTGCTCGTAACAAGCGCGAACCTGGCTCAGGTATTTTGCGATAGTCGCCTGAATCACGGCGCGATCGAGTCCGCCCTCAAGCACCATATCGCGAGAAACGGCCATGGCCGAAAGCGACTTGCCTTCACCCGATCCCACCAAAGTATTGCCGTAACCACCGTTTCCGCCGCCCGCTCCTTTGGTTCCAACACCACCCAAACCTGCGACACCAGAATTTCCAACCGTGGTGCGTTTCACTCCCTGACCGAGTCCAACCAAAAGCTCGCCACCACTTCCGCCCTTGCCGCCGGCGCCAGCGCCATCACTGGCGTCTTTGAGCTGCGTTCTCACGCCACCGAGCGCCTTGCTGAGCTTATTGTTTCCGAGCATCCCGAGAAATCCGAGATTTTGTGCAACAGCACGACGAACTTGTTGATTATTGATGATCTGCTGCGGAATCGCCTCAACTGTTGGAACACTCACCGCTCGCTGTTTTTCGGGAACGATCTTGACTGAGATGGGCTCCATGATCTGAGGAGCTTCAACGACCGGAGAAACACCCCCGGTCATCCAAAGCAGCGCGAAAAAAATCAACGCAAGCAGTATGGATGCTAAAAAGCCTTTTTTCAGGCTTTGATCGCCGCTCTCCACCTGCACGCCACTCGAAGACAAGGGGCTGAGCGCAAGAGACTCACCCGAGTGAGGAAAAATCTGAAACTGCCCCTGCTCCGTGACCAGCGTCCAATTGGAATTTGAATTTTGAAGGGCCTCACAGCGCTCTAATCCGCGGACACTCACGCCCTTTTTAGCCTGTGCGATCTCAAACCGGTAAATCCACGGCGAAGTTTCTGATTGATCGCGCAGACCATTGCGGCGGCGTTGCGCAAGTCTTGCTTTTGAACCGGACTCGCTGATCCAGCCAAAAACACGGTGAAATCCAAAAGTCGTCGCGCCGTCTTGCAAAAGTGACGCTGGAATGAGCTTGATCAGAGCGCCCTGCTCGTTGGCTAATGCGAGATTCATTGGGCAATCTCCTCACCGAAGTCCACCGCAGCATGATCCAGAAAGTTTTCACGGAGACGAAGGATTCCGTCCGTGCCTTGCGACTGGTCACCCGTGACCACGCTGATTTCCGCACGCTTGAGTTGTCCGCGGATCAGAAGCTCTTCGAAGTTGATTTCTTTGCCACTCTTGTAACGAACTGAGCTCTTTTTGTTTGCTGCTGCTGAAGCACTTTCGTCAGCATCTGTCTGAGCATAAGCACTGGCCACTGCAAACGCCCCGATTATCACAATCCCAAGAGTCCACAGTGCTCCCAAAAATGGCCCCGTCTTTATCGATGTTTCGCTCGAGATCATAGCTGTCCTCCTGACAACTGTTTCTGAAGCTGAGAAATTCGCCCCGTAAAATAAGCAGCCAAACGATCCTGTTTGCTGCTCGAGTAAAAATTTTTGAGTGCAGTTAAAGCCGACATATCTCCGGCATTTCGGCGCAACGCTTCGATCGAAGAGATCACAACTGCGGGCGCTGTCGCTGCGGCTGCCATCGTAATCGTGTCACTCACGCTCAACTCTTTGCTCTCAATCGCTGCATAAGTTTCAGGAGTCAGAAACTTTTCTGCCTGAGCGCGCGCATCGAAATCAGCGATCTTGGTGACCTGATCACGAGCAAGCTGATCAAACTCTTTAGCCTTGGCCTGAAAAGGATCTGCCATCTGCTGAAGCGATGCCTTAACCTGCGCGACTGCTTCTTCGGGGAGACCCTCAGGAATTGGGCTTCCTAGAATTTCAGCCGCAAGCGCCGTATGACTCGTAATGAGCGTTGCGGCGATCTGCACACGCGTGATCGCTCCGGCGCCCGGCAGATAGCGATCCGCAGTTTCAACGAGTTTCTTGATTCCCTTCAAACGCGACTCAAAGCGCGCCCGGCTCTGCTTACCGTGAAAACTGATCTTGGATTGCTCAGAGTCGAGATTTTGAATCTCCCTCACCACCAGCCGATCCCATGCGGGACCGACGGACTCCAGTGAAGCCAGCAAGATTTTTCGAGTATCAGCGGAGCCCTGGCCAGAAGACTCGAGCCCGTGGGCGATCCGGCTTTTTCCTTGGGTGCTCCAATTAAACTTCAGAAGCGAAGCATCTACGAGCGAAGCGTCTTCGATGGTCTGGAGTGCCAACGACTCAAGTTCCGTCGGCCTGAATCCCTGGCGTTGCGAGCCCAACAACTTCTTGATGACCCGGTCTCGGTCCGCGTTCCTGCCCTCTAGCTCATAAAGCAGTGCGATCTTGAGCTGTAAGGTGGGCTCCATGGTCTTGCCCGAAGAAAGCTTCTCCTGAAGCTCGGCGGAGAGACCAAAAAATGCGGCAGCCTCATATTCTGCTGCGAGCTCCTCGGTCTTGCCTTGCGCCTTGAGCGCGGCGAGCACCGCGGGAGTATTACCCTGTTTGATCGCCAGAACCCGCGCATTCTCGCAGGATTTCTCGGTTAAAACACCCTGTTCGCAGAAAGCCGCGAACAGTGACAATGCTTCTCCCGCCTGAGATGCGTTTTGCGCCATGGCGCTTGCGCCTTCAAAGGAAGCCTCGATAGCAATTTTTTTCATATCCGAAAGCTCACGAGCGAGTTCGGTATTTTTTGCGGCAAAGGCAGCAATCCCTGAGTGATTCAGCCAGCCTTGAGCCTGCGTCGTCAGAGCTGCAAAGTTTTTTTGCTGGCCCAGAATATCGAGCGCGAGATTTTGTGACTGAATGGCCCACTGATCAGGAGCCGACGATCCGAGTTCAGCCAAGGTCTTGAAATTTGACAGAGCCGAGACAAAATCTTTCTTTTCGTAATGAGCGCGTGCCCAGAGATAACGATACTCGCGCGATTTAGCCGACGCAGTTGCCGAAAGTGCCGACATCTCTTCGATGACGATGTCCAGCGCGCCCGATTTTTGCGCGATCGAAGCGCGAAATTCACGAAGCCTGACTTGATCCGATCCAGCGCTTGCCTCTGCGATCCAAGACTTCAACTGTGAGATCTTGGAGGATGGGTCTGTCTCGGCCGCAAGCCAACCGTCGATCATCTTGGTGCGTTCAGGACTGCGCGGAAAAATACTGAGATAGGTTAAAGCCGCGATTTTGAAATCTGAGACGTACTCTTTTTGACTAATGCGTTCTCCGTCCAACTGAATCACCAAACGTCTGAAAACCTTCTCAGACTCTACACGCGGTGACTCATCCAGTCCGGCGATCTGTTCCGGCGAGAGTGCCTTCAGATCGTTCAACGCCGAACGAAAACGGTCCCACTGGCGCAAGCCGTAAAACTCCTCAACCAATCGAATCTGAAAGTCAGGACGAGGGGTTCGAGAGTTGGCAAACGCGAGAACTTCGGTTCCAGCAAGCTTGTTTCCGCTCGAATAAAAGGCCTCGGCCAAATCCACCAAAAGCGTCGGCCGAGAGATCTTTCGCGCAAGCTCGTCCATTTTAACGAGCGCGTCGCGTCCGTCACCCGAACGTCCGCCCAGAAAACTTACGTAATCGCGGAGGGACTCCTCGCGCAGCTGACCTTTGGAGTCAAAAAGCGCAAGCTCCATCTCTGAAATCGCGCGCTCCAATTGCCGTTGATTGAAAAAAAGCCAGGCGCGTTTAAAGCGGGTGTAAGAGCAGGCGTCGCCACCCTCACAAAGATCCAAGGCGACCTGATAATACTTCTCGGCCCGAACAGCCTGCTGAGAGGACGCATTCGCCTCAAGAGACTCGGCGAGTCTGAGTGCCGCCTCGCGCTTGAGTTCTGTCACGTCATTTTGAGCAAAGACTTTTTCTAGAAGGACCAAAGACTGCGCAATGCTCTTGGCACCACCGAGATCGGCATGAAGCCTGCCGAGTTGAAACTGAACTTTAGCCAGCGCGGCTCCCGTGGGGGTCGCTAAAATCCCGCCGTTTCCGCTCAAGACTTCCTCGTAAAAAGCGACGGCTTGCAGCTGAGCCTGGCGTTTTGCACCCTCATTGGAATCTCTTCCAAAAACAATCGATTGGTCAAAGTGAAGATCTGCAAGCCTCGACGTGAGGCGCGTGCGGACAGGATCTTTGATCAGCAAAGTCGAGCGAAGCGAAGTCACCTCGCGAATCAATAATTCATTTCTCGATACCAGTCCCGTATCCGCGGCGAAAACAGGAGACTCAAAAGCCACCGTCGCCCATTGGGAAGCCAACAATACCGCCGCAGCGACCTTAAGTGACATCAACTGCCTCCCGTCGAACCGCCGGCAATAACGGCAAGCTGAATGGATCCGAAACTCTGCCCTGGCAGCATTCCCATGAACCTCGAGACCGTGGCGCTCGAGAGCGATTGATCGGCCTGTAAGCTGATTTCACCCGGAAAACTCTGGCCAGGATGTGTCTTCATCCACAATGTTCGCAGCTCCTCGAGCCGACTCATCAAAGGTGCGGGATTTTCGAGAAGCTCTTGAGTCACGCCCACAAACTTCTGGTCAAGATAAACGCCCTCATTGGAGAGCGCGAGCACGGGCGCATCTTTGAGCTCCCTGCTGGATCTTGCCGCAGGCAGCGTCACGCCCTTTGCCACCACCGCTAGTTCCGGTGATGACGAAAACGTCTGAAGCAGAAAAATCACCAGCAAGCTGAACATGTCCACCATCGAGGTCAACATCAGACCCGCGACGATCATGCGTTTGAATTTGCGCTTTTGATAATTGCGCGCAATCAAGTGACGATTAAATCCAGAACCCGCTAATCTTTGAATCTGAAGTTGCACGTTTGAGCCCCCTCAACTGCCTTTCGCGACCGGCACTACGCCGAGATTCACGATTTTATGTCGTCGCAAAACATCCATCACGCCCACGAGTTCTCCGTAAGAAACCGCCGAATTCGGAGTGAGCATAGCTGCCGAAACGTCCACGCCCGGCACTGAAGCCAGCCATGTTCCGATTCCAGCATCCAGTCTCTGTGCGAGTTCAGCAGCAGTTCCTGCAGAAAGGTTCATCTTGTGGGCCACGCGACCGGATTTCTTGATGATGACCTGCGCTCGAGTTGCGCCCTGAAACTTCAAGTCAAGCTCGTACGAATTTGAAGCGGCAGCCGCCTCAGTACCGTGACTTTGCTTGACCTGTACTGAACCCACCTCGAGCCAAACGGCCGTCATCAGCAAAAAACAAATGCACATCGAAAGAAGATCGATGAAAGAGACCAGGTTGATCTCCGCATCGAGACTTTTTCGCCGACCCGAACCTCCAGAACTTCCCACAGAAACGGCCATGATCAGGCCCTCCGCATCCGATGGATGATTACTGATTGATCTCTGGGCTTACGTTCGGAATGGTTACCGGCACGCGATTGCCCTTGTGGGTGATTGCCTTCTCGGACTCAGTCAGAAAAAGAATGTCGTGATAGATTTGAGTCGTTTCTTCGGTCAGCGAAGAAACCAGCTTGTCGGTCTTGTTTTGGAAAATCGCGTAAGCGACAAGAGCCGGGATCGCCACGATCAGACCAAACGCGGTACAGTTCATGGCTTCTGAAATCCCCTTTGACAGCATGGTCGCGCGATCAGCAGGGCTGGCGCTTGCGACTGCTGCAAAGGAGTGAATCATCCCGACAATCGTTCCGAGAAGTCCGAGCAGCGTTGCAACGTTGCCGAACATTCCCAAAAATCCGGTACGGCGATCAATATTGGAAATTTCGCTGCTTAGGTTTTCATCCATGCGGGCCTGAAGCTCTTCGTCTCCGGCTGCATTGGCGCGAAGCTTACACCCCAACGCGGTCAAACGACCCAGCGCAGTGCCGCCGGCGTTGCTGATGGCAAAATTATGCGCACCGTTGAAGTCGCCACGCGAAACCAAATTTAGGATTTGCTGTCTAAAGCCGGCTGGAACCTGCTTCATCTTGAAAAACAGCGCCTGGCTTCGCTCGAAAATAAATGCAGCGGAGAACAATCCGAAACCGAGGATGAAATACATGAAAATCCCACCCTCGTTAAAGCTATGAAGAATACCCATTGCCCTTACCCCCCTTGGCTTTCCGCAGAACGCGTCCCTGCGTTCCCGTTCAATTTCGTTAAAGAGAAATTATTTATAAAAAAGTTACATGGCTGCTCCCTGGAAAGCAACGGGCGGCGGCAAAATAGGTTCTTCATTTTTTCTTAAAAATGCGCCGAAATCCTGCCATTTTTTTGTCAGCCGACGTCCAGCCACTCTCCGGCCCCTTCTCGCTGCAGGAATTCTGCTGTGTCCTTGCGCCAGAATTTTGCACTTCAAACTCGAGATGCGCCTGAAAACAAAAGCATTTACCCATGCGTTTCGCGCGGCGTCCAAGACTCCACAGCTGTCTGGTATCCAAATCGCTTATCTCGTCATTTTCATGACGTTCGCATTTTACGAGCCGGCATCGAGCTAGAACTCATGCCTGGTTTTTCACAGCATGACCGACCCCGATCGAAACTCCTTGTTCAATGAGCCGCGTATGCAGTGTCTTGAGGACCTCGTGCCGCACGAGGGCCTGCTCCGAAAAACGCCGCACCCGGAGAGTCACTGAAAACTCAACACCGGCCCCCCCTACAGACAAAAACCTGACCACCGGAGGGAAGCCGCGCAGGCAACCTTCGACTCTTTCTTGAACTTCGCCAGCCACTGTAGTCGCGATTTTTTCTACCAAATTAAGATCGGAGCCTGGAGCACAATGAAAACCCACTGAAAAAGCGGAGTCCTGCGTAGGCAAATCAAAATTAGTCACGCGTGACGAAGAAATCTTAGAGTTCGGCATCACCCCTAAATTTCCTGACGAGAGTTCTATTTGAGTGCTCCGCCAACCTATTCTCCTGACCACTCCTTCGACCGAGTCATCAATCCGAACCGTGTCGCCCACTCTGATCGGCTGATCCACGAGCAGGTAAACACCGCTAAAAAAATTACTCAAAGTATCCTGAAGCGCCATCGCGACAGCGATCGATCCCACTCCGAGAGATGCGAGGATAGGTGTGATCGCGATCCCAACGGACTGCATGATCATCAAAAGACCCAAGCCAAAAACAGTGATTCGCACCGCGCTCAACAAAAGCGTTCGCGTACTTTTGTTCAAAGACTCTTCCGACAAAAGGACTCGGCTCTTTAGAATCACTCTCGCTAGGGCATCCAAAATCCACACTGCCAAGGCGGTCAGCGCAACCTTGAGCGCCCATGAGGTCAGTGGATGTTCCCGCAACCACGCGGGCGCCATCTGCACTCCTGCCTCAAGCGCCAACACCACGACCACACCGCTCACGGGGGCCTTGAGCTTAGATAGACATTCTTCAGCGAAAACCCCTCCGCGTAGCGCCGCGACCCAACTGTGGAGCTTTTTCCAAAGGAAATGACGTAGAAGAATCAAAAAAATGAGCGCCGAAAGAGTGGATGTCAGCGAGCCGCGCCAATCATTTAGATTCCAACTACTTAAACCGCTCATGTTCATGTGCCTCTTTAAGATTCTAAAGCGCGTTTCGATGTAGTTCTTGCGTCCGGCCAATCACAACGGCCATCCAATCTCTTCTGAGTTTTTGTGACAACAAAGAAGTGGCGGGATTATGCTTACTGGCTGACCTATGATGGTCGAATGACAAGCCCCTTGGCCTGGATCACTCCCATCTCCTCCGGCGTTCTTTTGAAAATCCAAGTCCAGCCCAATGCCTCCAGAACGGAAATCGTCGGACCCTTTGGCGAGACTCCCGCCGAACAGAGGCTGAAAATTCGAATTGCGGCCCCTCCGGTGGATAGCGCCGCCAATGAAGAGCTTCTTGCCTTCTTGAAAAAGAAACTCAAGGTCAAGAACAGCGATCTGACCCTAGTTCGCGGTCAGACTTCCAAAAAAAAGGATGTGGCCTGCTCGGGTATCAACGAAGCGCAGGCGGTGCAGGCGCTTCAGCCTGGGGCTCATTAACAAAAAAAACAAAGTCCGCCAGGTCCCCATAACGCGGATGAGTCAGCAACTCACCGATCAGTGTGGCCTCGGTGTAATCGGACGCGTCGATAAAACGTACCGCCGCGAGAGCTGGAGCTGAGTCCCGAGCCAAAAGTCTCGCCACAACACCATCGTGATAATCCGCATGAAAGCTACCCGTGACAAGAACCCTGAGGGCCACATCCGTTTCCGTGAACATCCGATAAGCCATCACGTCATCCGTCAAACATTGGGCTGCAAAGTAGTTTGAAAGTTTTTCGGCCGGAGCATGGCCAGCCATCGTTTCTTCAAAACGCTCTCGGTAGTAGTCGCTGCCCATTTCAAATCCCGGGGGAACGAGCGATGGATCCGCCGCCGCAATCCCTCCTTGAACGACTGGCGCCTTTTCAGCGCGCGAAAGATTGACCCCCAAAAGACGACCCTTGAGTGCTCGAGCGCCTTCGATCAACGGAACATAACTGTCGAATGAACTTGAACCCTGGAGAGACATCAAAAGTGCAAACACATCGATTTCGCCAGCAAGAAATCGGTCAAATTGACTTGAGATTTGAGGCTGGGAACTGAAATTCAGAAATTCCCAAGCGAGGGTAAAATTTCCAATCGCCTGATTTTCTTTTACGGCAGCTTCCATGACCTGAGCCTGAGCATGCTGAATCGTAGGAGTATTGTGCTTTTCGCCCAGCACCAGGTACTTCACATTTTTGAGCCTGCGAGACAGCCCGTCGATCGTGATTTGTTCACGGCTTTTTACATCGATGATGCGACCGTTCCATGAAACTTCGCTGGCCGACACTTCACTTGCCCAACCCGAGGCGGCCATCAGCCCAATCCATCCCAACATAAAGAGGCGTTTCATGACCTCATCTTTACCTTCAGCGCCCCGCCCCCGGCAAGGGCAGCCGCAGCTAACGCGGCGATTTTTAGCTCCAAACGCGTCAGCAAATAAGTCTCGTCTCCCAAGAGCCCACTTGCGCCGCACCTCATTCAGAGACATAAGTCTAACCATGAAAACCATTACAGAATTTTCGGGAATTGCGATCCGCCACGCCCTCAAGACCGCCGATGAGCTTCGCGCAGGTGGAAAAACCGCCGAAGAACTGTCTCAAGCGCTCGGTGAGGCGCTCAAAGTCGAAGGCGACAAGCTCAAGCTTACCCTGGCCGCGATGGAAATTGCGCAGGCCAAACCCAACGGCATTCCGGATCTCAAGCGCGTCATGGTTTATGCCCTGCACGAAGGTGAAACGGCGCCGACCCAAACTACAGAAAAAGAAGGCCACCAGTTTATTTGTGAATACCTTCCATCGCTTCACCCTAAACAATCCGACAGACGTGGCGCCGGAGCCCCTGGCGAACAAGGTGAAAAAGGCGGCAGAGGCGGCAGAGGTGGCAGAGGCGGTAAAGACCAAAAAGGAAAACGCGGGAGTCGTGGACCTCGTGGCGCGAATGGCCCAGCAGGTGAAGAACGCCGTGGACCCAATCTGCCCAAAACAGCCCGCCCTCCACGCCCACCAGCAGCTCAGCCCGCTTCAGGCTCGCTGGGTAAAATCATCGTTTCTAGCGCCGGGCCGAGCTCTGCGCCAAAAATCACTCCGGTGATTCGGCCAAAAACTGAAGCAGTCACCGAACAAAAAGCTGAAGCAGGTACTGAAAGTTAAGCGCTATGGCAGAGTTTCATCCGCGCGACATCCTTGAGCAGGTCCTCGAAAATGTAAAAAAGGTGATCGTCGGCAAGGACGACACCATTCGCAAAGTCATCTGCTGCTGGATTGCGGGCGGGCATGTGCTGCTGGAAGACTTTCCCGGCTCAGGCAAAACCATGCTGGCGCGAGCGCTCGCCAAATCCGTGCAATCCAACTTCAAGCGTGTGCAGTTCACACCCGACCTGCTTCCTTCGGACATACTCGGCTCTTTTATTCTCGATCAGCAGAAACAGGAGTTCAGATTTCTCAAAGGCCCCATCTTCACGACTTTTTTGCTGGGCGACGAAATCAATCGTGCGACACCCAGAACTCAGTCCGCGCTTTTAGAAGCCATGGGTGAAGGACAAGTCACCATCGAGGGCCGCGGCTTCCCTCTCGCTGAACTTTTTTTCGTCCTCGCCACGCAGAACCCCATCGAACAGCACGGCACCTTTCCGTTACCAGAAGCGCAACTGGATCGTTTCATGATGAAGCTCTCGCTCGGATATCCCACGGGAGCCCAAGAGATTCAGATCCTCAAAGGAATGAATGAGCAGCACCCGATCCATTCGCTGGGGTCGGTCGCCACAGAAGAATCCATTCAACGCATCCATAAGCTCTTGCCGCAGGTGAAGGTGTCAGATGAAGTTTACAATTATGCGGTTCGAATTGTGGGTTCGACTCGAACTTCACCGGATCTCAAGGTAGGCGCAAGTCCAAGAGCAACCATCGCATTGATACGAACCTCCCAAGCACTGGCACTCTCGCGTGGCAAGAGCTACGTCTCGCCCGACCAGATTTTTGAACTTGCGAAACCCGTCATCACGCATCGCCTGGTGCTCACGACCGAGGCCAGACTCTCAGGCAAGCAGGCATCGCAGATTCTGGATCAGCTCATTCAGCAGGTGCCCGTCCCTACGGGGCACAATGAAGGTTGAGTTTCTCAACCCCTTCAAGCCGGACCCCGATGGCCCGCAGCCTAGGTCGCTGGTTTTCAACCCAGACGAAGTTTTTCAGATCAGTCACCTTCACTGGAAGGCTTTGGGAATCACCCCTGGCCTTGTCATTGGACAGTTATTGCTGGTTTGCTTGCTTTTTTCGCTCTTTTTCGAGGGTTTTCGACTCATTGTTGGAGTTGGGCTCTTGTGCTTCGGATTGATGGGATTAAAAGCCTGGATCGAAGCGTCCTCGATCCGCTTTCAACGTTGGTGCCCAAAATCCCTGATGGAGGGCGAGGAGTTGGTGGTGGACTACTCCTTCTCATTACAGCCAGAGGCTCCGTTTTTCTGGCCGGTACATCCCTGGCTGGTGCTCGATCGGTTTTCCGGCACACTGTTTCAGGGATTTGAGGTGCCGCTTCCGAGTGGAATTTTGCGCTCCCCTCGGGGCCTCAAACTGAAGTTTCGTGTTCCAGCGGATGCGGGAATGGGTACACATCAACTCGGGCCGCTCTCCCTCAGAGTTCAGGATCCGCTCGGGATTTTTCGTTTCAAAGTAACGGACGACCACATTTTAGATGTGGATGTCTATCCCCGCCCTCTCGCGCTACCAGAGCTGCCCGTGATCGGCACGCCGTTCTCTCAGAACATCGGACTTTATGATGTTCCTCTCAGGGGACCTTCGACCAACTTCATTGGACTGAGAGAGTATGTTCCCGGCGATCCCATACGCCAGATCTCGTGGAAGCTTTCACTCAGGAGGCCGGGCGAACTTCTGGTCAAAGAGTTTGAAAAAACCGTGAATAGTGAAATCACTTACCTGCTCAATCTGAATTCCGATGAACAAGCAGGACTCGAGGCCGATTCGAGCTGGGAATATGGCAAAGACATCGTCCTTTCGCTTGCCTCCCAGCATCTGACTAATGGCAACAGCTTTCAAGTCTCCACACCCCAAGGGGAGCTTGAGTGGGGAAGAGGGCGCGACCACTGCCACCTACTGATGCGATGGTTGTTTCCGCAGATGCCTGGAAATTTAACATCCTTGGACCCATGGCTTTCGCGTGCCAGTGAAAGCGTTCCCCATGGATCCACCGTTTTTTTGGTGACGCCTGTCCTGAGAACCGGGTGGAATGCCTGGGAAAAAGCCTTGCGTCCTCTTTTGGGTCGTGACGTGCGTCTCACGGTGGTTCTGCTGGATTCCCTGACATTTTTCAGAGGGCATGGAGATCCCGATCTCGCACGCCTGGTTCATGAAATTCGTCCTCGTTTGAACCAGGCACTCGCAGACATTCAAGTCGGACTCGCTCGTTGGGGCGCCTCCGCCTATCTCGTGAAGGGAGGCCAGGCCATCCGGCAGGGACTTTCTCGTGAATTTTCCGCAAGCGAATTCGTCGCCGGGGATTTTCGGAAATGATCGCGGCAAATCGTTTCAAAAAGCTGGTTGCAGTTCAGATGGGCCTCGGTGCCTGGATCTGCAGCTCGCACCTCATTCCAGCTGTCTCGAAGTTCATTTTCTGTATGCTGTTTGCCGCAGGGACCTGGTTGATTTTCGAAGTCCAACAGTGGATTTGGAAATCGCACACACCGCTCCACCGCGAATTCTGGAGGAGAGACCTGGTACCGCGGCGACCTACCGAGGCGGGGTTTTGGCTCGGTGGCCGAAACTTTCCCGACGTTCGCACAGAGTCCAGAATAGAAGAAGCGGCCCACTTTGAAGCGCAACACAAGTTGCAGCACAGAGTAATCCGCGCGCTCCATGTTCTCCTTTGTTTATTCTTGGTTTATAAAAAAAGTCGCTGGTTGCCCACGATGGACTCCGCGTTTCTTTGGATCAGCGTATTCTTTTCGACGGGATTGCTGATGACCTCGTGTCAGATTCAGCAACTGTTGAGAATTCCGCTGCTCATCCTGATCGGTGTTTTGTGTGCCTTGTTCCGCTCCAATCTAAATTTTGAGTCCGGAGTATTGCACTGGACCGTGTTCGGTCTTTTTTTATTCACGACTTTTGGAGCGGTGATGTTGGCCGACCGGGTTTCGCGGGAAATCCTCCATCCCAAGCATGATCGAAAAAATTCATTCAGTCCAAGAGGCCTCACTGCGGAGCGCGAATGGATCCCGCTCGTGGTGATGACCGCTCTGTTTTTTGGCTCTGGAATGCTGGGCTCCCGATGGCTCAGCAACCGAGGAAGTTGGGCTCAAGGTTCCAAGACGCCTAAGAAGTCATTAGAAAAAATGGCTCAGGCAAGCAGCGGTGGATCGCAAGGCAGCGGTGGATCGCAAGGCAGCGGTGGATCGGCACAAACGGCCTCGACTCAAACCAAACCTAAAAGTGAGCCTGTGAAGGCACTCCAACAATCTCTAAACCCAACTCCGAACTTAGAGAAAATGGTTCGCTGGGCGATCATTGCACTTGCACTCGGTGTCATCGCTGCGTTTCTGTTCTCGAAAAAACACCGCGGCGAGCCGGACAAAAAAACCAACACTTTGAAAGATCGTAGGGCGCAACTCATGAAACTGTTGTCGCGACTGGCGGGCGCGAAGCTAGATCCCGAACAGGAAATCATTCAAAAGTATTGTGCCTTCTTGGAAGCGATGGATGACTCACCTCACCCTCATCCCGAATATCTTCCAACCGAAAGATACTCCGAACAGCTCAGGATGCTGAATGGGAGCGTCGAGACCCATCTTGGGAGAATCACTGAGGATCATTCTGATGTTTTTTATGGCTCCCACACAGTCACACCAGGACGGCTCGGCGAATTTAGACGCTCCTTCGACCAGGTCATCAACCATTTCATGGGCAGGTCCTAAGCAAAACAGATCGCGTTCACCCTGATGAAAAAAATACGATTCATTACCGCTCTAATATTTGCCTGCGCCTGGCCGGAAATCCCATCCAGCGCCCACGCGCGAGCGCACGTGAACCTCGAAGTAGACACCTCGCGTCCGATCCATGCCACGGATCCGAGATTTCTTTCGTTCACGATCGACACTGCCTTGCTTGTGGGCGGAAAATGGTGGGGAGAGACCGCACAGAAAGAGGTCGCCCCGCTTGATTTTACACAACCACGGTTGAAGGTCCTCGCTCGCGCGCTCTCACCGGCCGTTTTTAGGGTCGGCGGCACCGCAGCGGATCGGCTTTATTACGACTTTTCAAATGCCACTTCGAAAAGTGCACCCAAAGGCTTCGATGGCGTTCTCACGGCAAATCGCTGGGATGAACTTTACGAATTTTCTACCGCAGCCGGTCTCGATCTTTTTTTCACTCTGAACGCCAGCCCAGCAGCTCGTGACTCTGAGTTCGACTGGAATCCCGCCCAAGCGCGCGCCCTTTTTGAGCACATCGCCGATAAAAAACAGCACATCCCTTTCTTTGAACTCGGCAACGAGCTCAACGCGTACTGGCTTCATCACGGCCTTTTCAATCAACCCAGCGGAGAACGCTATGCGCGAGATTACGCACGCGCCCGCTCGGTCATTTCAGATTTTTTTGGAGAGGACTCTCCGCAACTTGCCGGGCCCGCTTCGGTTTACTGGCCAGTGTTGGGCGAGCCCCTGTCCTGGCTTTTTGGAATTCTGGATTCCTTTTTAGAATCATCCCGTACTCCCGTCGAGATCCTCACCTGGCATTACTATCCGACACAATCGAGTCGCTGCTCATTTGGAGTCCGGCGTACCAGTGCGAAAAAAATGCTCGCCCCCGAAACGCTCGATGAAATTGCGGTCTGGAGTGAGAAAATCCGAAACCAAAGAGATCGCCTACATCCCGATGCGCAGCTCTGGCTGGGCGAAACCGGCCCCGCACAATGTGGAGGTGAGCCGGGAGTTTCAGATCGTTTTATCAGCGGGCTTTGGTGGCTCGATCATTTAGGAATGGCGGCAAAGCTTGGAAACTCTGTTGTCCTGCGACAGTCGCTCGTCGGCGCTGATTACGGCATGCTCAGCTCGCGAGACTTTTCGCCCAATCCCGATTTTTGGCTCTCGCTGCTCTGGAAAAAACTCATGGGTGAAAAAGTCCTCGAAGCCAGCGCCAACGAACACACGAGACCCGGCAATAAAACTCACACTCGTGTGTATGCCCACTGCACCGCCCAGTCCGCACCTGAGTACCGTCCCGGAGCCGTCACGTTTTTAGCGATCAACACGCATTGGAACGAGCCCAGCGATCTGGAACTCCCGAAAGAACTCACGGGCCCTGCTCTGGCATTTTCAATCGACTCCCAGGGGCCTCGCTCTAAAATCGTTCGGCTCAACGGAACCACGCTCACGCTCGCAGCGGAGGATCAGCTCCCTCCTCTGGAGGGGCAGGCGATTGACCCAGAGCAGACCCTCATTTTGCCGCCGCTTTCTGCCGTGTTTATTGTTTTTCAGGATGCTTCAGCACCCGCGTGTCAGCGAATTAACCTCTCGAATTGATATGTAATTATTTAAAGGTACCTTTCTATATTTACAGGGGTATCCGATGTTACTGAACTGACCTCTGTTTCGTACCTATCTAGCCAATCTCTCGGGATCGAAGGTCATCTTTGTTCATTCAGAAGGCCAGCCCAAAATCCTAGGACGCGACATGGCCGGGAAAACTAGTATCCCACCTTCGCACGACGCCACTGAAACCCATAGTCTCGGCTATTTTTGTGTGCATTATGACTTCTACACAAAAGCTGAAGATTTTCTTCAGTCGCGGGGCCACCCTTCCCTACTGGAATTTTGTGATCAATCTCCAGCGCGTAACTCGAGGAACATCGACGGCCGTCGCAGTCGCGGTATTCGCACTTTCCGGCAGCGCGAGTCCATGTGAGACGCCTGAGCGGGGCGGGAATGGCGCGTGAGGGTCGATCAGGGAGCTGTCTGATGGATGGTTTTGAAAGGGCGCTCGGCATCCCATCCGTGGTGAACTTCTCGGGGGCATTCAGCTTCTCCGCAGAAGCTGGAGTAGCATCACCGGCAGTCGGAGCATCTGGTGTGCGTGACTTTTCTAGATTTGGGTATTTTTTCCGAGCTTTAGGCATGGGTTTCAGTGATGGATCCATTTTCTCGATTGCCATGTCAGCCAGAAACTCAAAAAGCTCTGCGTAGGTGGGGCTCTCGTTTTTATGCGCAATAAGTCCGCGCAGACGCGAGAGCTTTTCACTCAGGCGCATAGGCATCACAAAGGTAACGGATCTTTCGGTCTCGTTGAGTGCGCGTTCGGTTTCGCGCGGCACGGATTGAGGCGATATTGCGGCAAGCAGGCCTTCGGTTTGCCTTGTGGATTTTTCTTGAATCTGCGTGAGTAGCTCACGTTTTTCTTGGATCGAGTAAGTCGCTCCGATTTTCTTTTCTGCCCTAAAGAAGTTTTGAAGCTGGCTTGCAGTCGAGAGCGTGATCACGCCTGACTTGAGCTTGTCCTCTGCTTCTGGCAGTTCCCGCAGTAGGCGCATGGCCTGAATTCTCCGATGAGCTGCTCCGTCACTGTACTTAAGTTCTTGAACTAAAAACTCATGCAGCGATGCGTGCCGGTCGGCGTAGAGTTTGCGCGCGTCGATTTCCCGGATGTGATGGAGAAGTTCAACACCGAGCTGTCGTTCCTGTTGAGCAAGGGCGCGGATGTTACCGAGCAGTTCAAGGTTAGTAAGGGACTTCATGTTTTTCATGCTCCTGACTTATCACCGAAAAACAGTCCCTCTGATTCGCACACAGTGCTCTTTGGTGGGGCTAAAAAAATCCTGCCTTGTGGCTCTCGTCTCGCGTCTAAACTCGCTACACGTCGTACACGGCAGGCCGCGCCAACACCGTTTACTGCGAATGTGCCTATTTTTAGGCTTTTTTTGCCGAACACGTGTCAAGCACGATTTTTAAAATATTTGAATTTCTCGGAGCTGAAGATCTCGCGAATTGATCGTGCGCGAGCCCCTTTTTTGGCGAGAAGACTTGCCCACGTCCCCCTCCCTCAAAGCCCCGGCAAATCCAACCAGAGCTGCTCAGGAACTCGCTCGTCGTTTAATCCCGTGACCGCCACGCCGACCAACCGCACCGGCACAGCACCGACCTCCGAGTCCTTGTAAAGCAACTCGGACGCGGTCGCGCCAATCACTCGCGCATCGTCAGTGGATTTAAATAAGGTCCGGCTACGAGTGACCGTCTTGAAATCCTTGTACCGGATCTTGACCGTGATCGTGCGGCCGGTGCGATTCATCTCGCGAAGTTCTGCGGCCACGGACTCCGAGAGCCGTCCGACGTATTCCAACAGCACCGCTGAGTCCAAAATGTCCCGGTCAAACGTCGTCTCCGCTCCACGGCTTTTGGGGTCCCACCCGGATTCAACCGGACGATCATCCTGGCCGTGCGTGAGCTCGTGGATAAAAACTCCAAACTTTCCGAACTCCCTTTCCATTTCCGTCGCGCTTGCTCTTTGAATATCTCCGGCAGTCCTCAGTCCCAACTCACGCAATCGCTTTGCCGTGACAGGACCCACTCCCCAGATTTTATCGACCGAAAGTTTTTCGATAAACGCTTGAACCTTTTCGGGCGGAATGACCACCCACCCGTCGGGTTTTTTGAAATCACTCGCCACCTTCGCGATAAATTTATTGGGTCCAACACCTGCCGAGGCCGTGAGCCCGGTCTCCTGACGAATCCGTTTTTTAATCCAGAGTGCAATTTTTCCAGCGGACGCTTCTCCTAAAAGATTTTCAGTCACGTCGAGGTACGCTTCATCCAACGAGAGCGGTTCCACGAGCGGCGTCACCTCATGAAAAATCGCACGAATCCGATCACTCGCTTCTTGGTAGGCATCAAACCTCGGGTAAACAAAAACCGCCTGCGGGCAGAGCCTCTTGGCTTTCGAGCAACTCATCGCGGAACGCACGCCAAACGCTCTCGCCTCATAAGAAGCCGAAGCCACCACGCCACGGCCCATCGGGTCTCCACCGACCACCACGGGGCGGCCCCTGAGCTCGGGTCGGTCGCGCATTTCCACAGACGGATAAAACGCATCCATGTCGATATGGATGATTTTCCTAGTAATCAATTTGCGCCTGCATTCATGTGTGTTTCACTCTACTCAAACCCAATGCCTGTCGCACGCCAATACATTTTCTTAAGTGCAGTACTTGCCCTGATTGCGGCTGCCTTTGTGCTCCCGCCCATTGCAGAACCCACTGGCTACCTCGAATTTGCGGATCGTCGCACTGGGCTTGGGATTTCTAACGCCGCAGACGTCCTGAGCAACTTACCGTTTCTGATCTTAGGCGCCTGGGGAATGATCCAAAGCCTGCGCTCGCATCCGGCCTGGAAACTGACTGATCCGATTGAAATTCATTCGCTTCGCATCTTTTTTGCTGGGATCTTTGCTACGGCCATCGGATCGGCCTATTTTCATCTCGACCCCTCGAGCGACCGGCTTTTCTGGGACCGCCTGCCCATGACACTCGCCTTTATGTCGCTCTTTGCCTCGCTGGTGGGTGAACGAATCGTTTTAAGTTCTGGCCCAAAAATGGGCGCACGGCTGCTGGTGCCACTCCTCGTGGCGGGCGCGAGCTCAGTCCTCTATTGGCGACAGACGGAACTCGAAGGCGCGGGCGATCTGAGATTTTATGCGCTCGTTCAGTTTGGACCCATTTTGCTTTTTCCGCTTCTTTGCTCGCTTTTCAAACCCCGCTACACGCGCGCGTGGGACCTGGCCTGGGTGTTTGGTTTTTACGCACTCGCCAAACTTTTAGAAGTCTTGGATCGCCCGATCTTTGATTTCACTCAACTCATCAGCGGACACACCCTCAAACACCTCGCCGCCGCAGGCGCCATCGGGATGTTTCTCCGGCACCTGGTTCTTCGGGCTCCGCGTCAAACCTAATCAATTTTTTTAATTACGCGTTAAAATAGGCCTAAACAGGCTCTTAAAAATATTTTTTTGCACAGCATTGGAAACCAAAAAAACTTGCACTAGCCTCGGTCCACAATGTCATCTGGCACGAGTAGTACTTCGCATAAAAAAATCCCGCTCAAAAACTTGAACGAGCGGCAGCGAGAGGCTGTTCTTCATACGACCGGACCCCTTCTCATCTTGGCGGGAGCGGGCAGCGGAAAAACCAGCACGATGGCCTATCGAATCGCCCACCTCGTGGCCGAACGAAACGTCGGCGGGCACGAAATCCTCGGCCTCTCATTTACCAACAAAGCCGCGGGCGAACTCAAAGAACGAGTCAAAAAATTAGTGATCAGCGCTGCCGGCAAGCGCGCGACTCAAAGTCTCACGATCACAACCTTTCACAGCTTGTGCGCGCGATTGCTCAGAGCTCACGCCGAGGCGCTGGGTTTTCAAAGCAGTTTCAGCATCATTGATCAAAACGATCAAAAAGACATTCTCAAGCAGATCTTCAAAAACGTAAAAATCGATGACCGAAAGTTCGATCTCGATGTCATCCTTTTTGAAATCGGGCAGGCCAAAAACCGTTTTTTTTCACCTGAACAATCCGAAGCCTATTTTTTGGATTCGGGTAGGCTCTCGCAGGATTACGGTATCGCGGCAGCCACCGTATACGGCCACTACCAGCGCCAACTTCGCATTTTGAACTCCATGGATTTTGACGATCTCCAGTACTACGGGGTCAAACTCCTGCAGGACCACGAAGAAATCCGAAACCACTACAATGGTCGATTTCGCTTCATCTTGGTCGACGAATATCAAGACACCAACGCCGCACAGTTCAAGCTGCTGCGCCTGCTGACGCAAAAACAACAAAACCTTTGCGTGGTCGGTGATGACGATCAATCCATTTACGCTTGGCGAGGGGCTGACCCTTCGCACATCCTGGGTTTCCAGAAACAGTTTCCAGATGCACGAGTGATCACTCTCGATCAAAACTACCGAAGCACCGCAACCATTCTGGACGCGGCCAATGCCGTGATCTCCAACAATTCAAAACGCCACCCCAAGAAACTTTGGTCAGACCGCGGCACGGGAGACCTCATCTCAGAATTTATTTTAGAAGAAGACCGCGAGGAAGCCGACTTTGTGGGCGATGAAATTCAGGAACGCGCCCAAAAGGAAACCCGGCCCTGGAAGGATTTTGCGATCCTTTACCGTTCCAACACGCAATCCCGTGTTTTCGAAGAGGCTCTGAGACGGCGAAAAATTCCCTACAAGATGATCGGAGGACTTTCGTTTCTCGATCGCAAGGAAGTCAAAGACGTCCTTTGCCTATGGCGCTTGGTTTCAAACACGAGGGATGACGCCTCGCTGAGACGCGCCCTCAGCTGGTGCGGAGCCGGAATCGGGAGAACCTCGCTCGAAACTCTTTCGACACACGCCTTCGCGCAGTCGACCGCACTCTTTGATGCCATGAGGCAGGCTCAGACTCTCGGCCTTTCACCCAAAAGTGCAGCGGCCTGCGCACAGTTCAGCCAGCTCGTGCTTTCGCTGAATACCAGGCTCGAAAATACGGAGCCCACTGCCGAGGGAATGGTTCAGTGGGCCAAGCTCACCCTCGAGCTCTCGCGAGCCCGCAAACTGATCGACGAAGAATGTGAAGAGGATCCCGCTCTCGCTCAGCGAAAGTGGGAAAACGTCGAGGAACTTTTGCACTCCATCGGACAGCTCAAAGTCGACGAGCTTGAGCTGGAGCCTGGCGCCGCGCCGTCGGCCACAAATATCCTCCGCGAGTTTCTGAATCGCATGACTCTTCAGGCCAAAGAGGACGAGGAGGACCAAAAAGATGCCGAGAAGGACCAGGATAAAAAAAATCAGGTCACGCTGCTCACCCTTCACGGTGCCAAGGGTCTCGAGTACCCCGTTGTTTTTCTGGTAGGAATGGAAGACGGATTTCTCCCGCATCGCCGCACCATCGAGGAAGCCACCGACTTCAGCGAGGAGCGGAGACTCTGCTACGTCGGGATCACCCGCGCCAGAGACCACCTCATTTTGACTCGCGCAAAAAATCGCATTCGGTACGGCAAGCCCGTTCCGCGCATCCGCAGCCGTTTTCTCGACGAAATTCCAAAAGATCTGGTTTGCCTCAAGGACGAGTCCAAGAGCGGCCCCGAACTCACCACTCAAAAAGCCCGCGATGATCACGAAAACCGGGTCAAGGGATTCTTGGACGGAATTCGCGCCAACTTGACTACTAAAAATCGCTGAGAACTCAGGATCAACTGGGATATTATTATTCCAACATGGAAATATCTCACCTTCAGATCCTGAGCACTTTGCTTTCCGACCCCAACCTCACTCGCGCCGCCCAAAAACTGCGCATGACTCAGTCCGCGCTTTCAAAACGAGTCAAAGCCATCGAAGAAGAAGTCGGCTGCCCGCTTTTTGAGAGGCGCGGGCCCAAAGGGCTCAAGCCACTGCCGCAGGCTCACGATTTCGCACAGCTTGCAGATCGCGTTGCGCTCACCTGGAACTCCGGAGTCAAACGAATCTTGTCGGGCTCAGCGGAACCCCACCATTTTTTACTTATCGGCCCTGAGCTTTTTCTCAGAGAAATGATCCTTCCCTGGTGGAATCGCCACGCAAAACAGTTTCCGCTTCTTCAACTCGAAGTGAAGGCGTCTTCGATCTCCAAAGTTTCCATCGAGACATTGCGGGCAGGCGCGGATGCTGCGGTGCTTGAGCACAAAGAAGAACTCGACGACTATGTCTGCAATCCATTGTACTCCGAACGTTGGGGAGTCGTGCTCAACCCCAGCAAACGACTTCCAACTCTAGCCGACTACAAGTGGGGGACGCCTTCTCTTCGAGATAACCCGGTGGAGCTTTGGCTGGTTCGCCGGCAAAAAATGGCACACCCCAACTACCGCATTGTCTGGAATGATTTGACCGCGCTTGCTCTGTGGCTTGCTGAAACTCCCGGTGCGGCGTCCGTTTTGCCGTGGCATGCGGTCGCTTCACTCGTAAAGGCCGGGCGACTCAACTTTGAGCCTCTCCAACGACATCAAAAAGAAGGCGGAACTTCGAGCCTCTTTCTCGCCTATCAAAAAACCAATCCTCACCGGAGATTTATCGAGGCACTCGGCAAAGCCGCCGACTTCGCTCTTTAAAGGAAATCCCTTGGCGTGCCGCTTGAATAACCTTCACGGTAGACAGGAGATTTTTATGATCCATGTTACCGGGCGAGTATTACTCTCGCTGATCTTTATCCTCAGCGGCTTGGCAAAAGTCAGCAACTGGACCGCCACCGCGGATTACATGACCGGCTCCGGAATGCCTTTTGTCGCCTTCTTTTTAGCGGCGGCAATTGTCGTTGAGGTCGGAGCAGGACTGGCCCTGCTTTTTGGTGTGCAGACCAAAACGGCCGCTCAAATTCTGGCGGCTTACCTCATACCTGTGACCCTCATTTTTCACGCCTTTTGGTCACTCGACGGAATGGACCGCCAGATGCAACTCATCAACTTTCTCAAAAATCTAGCCATCCTCGGAGGTCTGCTCGCGCTCTCAAGTGCGAGTGCAAAGGCGGTCATCAGCGTACCTACGGGTAAGATCCAAGGACCTGGTCTCAAGACGGTGGGCCAAGATCGCGAAAAACGCTCTGCCTAGCGCAAATACGGTTCGAGACTGCGGAGGGCTTTTCATAGGCCCTCCGCGGATCTATAGTTGAGGTCGTGAAAAAAGATTTTCAAAAAAACTCTGTCGCCCCCCACGAAGCCGTTCTCCGTTTATCGCGCCTCAAACCCAACAACGGCTCCCGCTCAGCACTTTCTGGGCATCCGTTTGATTCGTTGCTCCTGGCGACCAGCTCCCTCTATCGCAAGAGCCGCCAACTTTATCGCGAGCAAGCAGGAACTTTTTCGCCGTCACTTCTTTCTTCGGCGCGCTCACTTTCGTCATCGGACCTTCTTAAAAACCACATCTCCTACAGTCCCACTGAAGACGAACTCATCTGGGCCGCAAAGCATGAACCCGCATCCGTGCTTAAACTCCGAACTCTCACCACCAGCGTGTTTCACGAGCAAAGTCACCGCATTCTGTGGAAGCATTTTCAAGAGGCTCAGGTCCACGCGCCTCGAGAAAAAAACGCGTTACGCCGCTACCTCAATTTCGTGGAGAGTCTCGTCGTACTCATGGACATGGCGCTTGCCGACCAGGTGAACCCAAATACCGCGACCGCGCTCTACCTTGTCGGAAGCATCTACGATCCCGGAACTCGTGTCCGCTCCGAACTGGGAAACTCGCGTGCGGCACGCAGGCAGTACCGAAATTACCTACACGCTGCGGCTTACGCGACGTATCTCAATCTGGAGTTCTACCGTCCCTCGCAAATTGCGCGGGCGATCCACGCACTTTACCCGAGTCTAGGGCCGCTTGAAGAGAGAGTCTGCGCCCGCGCGCTGCGTCTGGATCGAAACTTTGTCACGCGAACCAATCCCATCTGGCAGCACCGTAATCACCGCCCGATTGTTAAAGCCCTTTGCAAGAGCGCGAACCCCGGTCTGATTTTGCCCGAAGATCCCCTTCAAAACGTTCAGCACTACCTCATTGCCGAATCCTGGATGCAGCGCTTCGGTCTTTAGTTCTCGCCGAAAAACACTCCGACCTCCCCGGCTGGCTCGGAACTTGAAATCCGCGCGAAGCGTGAAAAAACAAATACGCGCCTCCCATGCTCTCCAATTGATCTCTCTTGCGACCTGCTCGCTTCTCATTTCATGCAATGCTGACGCAGCGGTTCGGGTTAAAATCCGACCCGATGGGGTCAGTCAAGAATGTACGGTCGCTCTTCAAAAATGGGTCTTTGATCGTCCTGAACTGCGACAGAAACTGGCCGGAGCGCGTTACCGTATTCTGAGTACG
>CAMBEX010000006.1 GCA_945865865.1 Bdellovibrio sp. ZAP7 | reverse complement strand
CAGGTCGCTCGTGCATGACGAGCCAGGAGTTACGCGGGACCGCATCGAAGAAAAAGCCTCCTGGTGGTTCTACGGAAAAGAGTTTCCACTCCTCTTGGTGGATACAGGCGGAGTGGGTGGCGATCGCTTTTCTATTGAGATCGAGCAGCAGGTACAGACTGCGCTCTCATTGGCCGATGCGGTGATTGTATTATTTGACGGGCCGGCAGGTTTGACTGCGATGGATGAGGACTTGTTGCGCAATCTCAAGCAGTCCGGAATTCACAAAAAAATCCCGCTCATTGGCGTCGTCAACAAGATTGATGCTCTTTCTCATGAGGATCTGGTGCATGAATTTCACTCGTCGGGGCTCGATCCGATTCTGGATGTTTCTGCAGAACACGGACGGGGATTTGACGCACTCAGAATGACCGCCGCTCAGGCCCTAGGCTTTTCAATCGCCGATGCTCGTGCTTCAGGCAATGAGCTCGAGGATGCTTCAGAAACCGAAGTGCCTTCTGACTTACCGGAGGAGCCCGAAACTCGTCGGATTCCTCATGTCGCGATTGTCGGTAAACCCAATGTCGGTAAGAGCACACTCACGAACGCGGTCTTGGGCGAAGACCGAATGATCACGAGCCCCATTGCGGGCACCACGGTGGATTCTGTGGACTCAATGGCGGAGTTGGACGGGCGTTCTTGTATGCTCATCGACACCGCCGGAATCCGGCGCAAGAACAAGACTGAAGAGGGCGTTGAAGTCCTTTCTGTCGTGCAGACTCGCAAAGCTCTCGAGCGCGCGGACTTGGCGATCTTGGTCTTGGATGGTGAACTGGGAATCACGGAACAGGATGAAAAAATTGGCGGATTGATCGAGGAATCCGGCTGCAGCGTCATTCTGGCGATCAATAAGTGGGACACACAAGAAGCCAATCGGCAGTTCAGTAAAGAGCAGGCGGCAGAACGCATACGCAAGCAGATGGCATTTTTACGGTACGCTCCGATTATTTTTACGAGCGGAAAAACCTCTCTGGGACTTGACGGTTTGGGAGAGCTCATTGAAGAAATTCTTCACCAGCGGAGCTTCAAGATCCCGACGCATGAGTTTACAGAATGGGTTCGGGCCGAGTCAGAAATTCATAATCCCATGAACGCAAAATTTTATATGAGCCACCAGACGAGCCGGCGTCCTCCGACGTTTGCCTGTCACGTGAGTGATCCCGAGAAAGTGCACTTCAGCCTGAAGCGCCATCTTGTTAACGCGCTTCGGGAGCGTTGGGGATTTATGGGAACTCCCGTTCGACTGGTATTTGTTCAAGGCTCCAGCCCAAGACCTGCAAGGCGCTCTACCAGGTAAAAAGGAGACTCGCAGTCACTAGAAAAAAATCCCCGGTGAGATCCGCAACGGGCGTGCTGTCGGATCGGAACTCGGTAGTGAACGTGTCCTTGAATGTGACGAGTTGGTACTTTCCTTCGAGAGTGAAATAAGTCTTTCCCGGACTTACAACGAACTCCAGCCCTGCGCCGGCGGTAAATCCCAGGCCCGCATCGTTTTCGACAGTGCCTTCTTGCGCGTTTGAATCCGTTTTTGTCACGTTCAGAGCGCCCAATAGCAGGTAGGGATTGCTGAAGCTGACGGCGGCGGAGAGATCTTTCGTGGGCAGGTAGTATTTGAAGTCGGCACCAGCCCTGACGAGCGTCACATCCACGTGCCCGAGCGAGGAGCTCTCAAGAAAATGCGTGGCAGACGAAAACCCGAACTGCAGCGCGAAATTAAAATCAAACCAGTAATGAATCTTGAAGTCATAGAGGGGAGCCCCCCCTTGGTACAAAGCGCCGCGATTTCCTGTGACACCGCTAAACCCTGAACCGATGCTGACTCCGAAAAATCTTCCGTATTGAAAAAACCGTGTCAGCTCGTCCTCTTCGCGTTGTTCGTTGAATTCCCCGTATTCCGTATACGGAGAATGCGAAAAGTCTTCTTCTTCGGGCTTGAGAGTTTTAGATTCAGCCTTGGTCTCTTCTGATTGAGCCAAACCCGGGACAAACAATACCCCACACAGCGCTGCAAGTACCGCGGCGATACTCCGAAACTCTTGCGTTGATTTAGAAATAGAAATGAATGCCCGCATCCAAGAAACTCACTCCCAGAGTTCTCAGCGCGAAACTGCCGCTGAGATTATGCAAAGATGCACCGGTTTCGACAGCAAGACCCAGATTTTCAATTCCTGGGATAAAGAACTCGACCCCTAGGCCCGTCAAGAAATCCACGCCCGATCGGTTGTTTGCCGTGACGATCGCTCCGCCCAGCATGTAGTAAAAATTGAGGTCGGTTTCGAAGAAAAGATTTTTGAAAAATTTGATCCCCGTCACCGAGTTCACGGGGGAGGCGGTTTGAATTCCGGCGATCGCCTCAAAGGCGATATCGCGAGTGAGCGCGTACTTGATGCTGATACCGGGAACTTTCGCTGCAACTACCGAGTTGGCGAACTCCGAATTGTATCCCATTCCGACTCGCCCTTGAAGGTCGCGTGCGAGGGAATTTTGGGGCGCAAATATACCGAGCGCCAAAATGAAAACGAAAAACAAACCCCAGGATGCGCGCGCTAACGCAGTGATTCGTCTAGGTAAGGTCATTGTTCTTAAAGGGTAACCGTGGGCTTTCTTTTTGACAACCCTGGAATACTCTTCTAAACAATAGGTTATGTCGAATTCAGCTACTTTTTCATCCGAATCTTCCCCGAACACGGCGACCGGAACGGGACAGGGATCAGTCAATAAGGCGGCAAAGCCCGTCCTTGCAGGAATTGCGGCCGTCATAGTCCTGGGCGCTGCCGTCGCTTTTTTTTCGGGCCAACGTAAGGGTCGCGATTCAGCTTTTCGCGACCGACTTTTTGCCGCTCGAGCAAAAATTGCTGAGGAGCTGAAGGCCCAAGGGTCGGTCGGCCTCGAGTTCAAGAAGCTGGACGTTGACGCGAAAATTCCAGAAGGCGTGAAACTTTTAAAAGAAGTGGCTAAGCAAGCACACGGTACCCGCGTAGGCTTTGAGGCCAACGTGACTCTCGGTGATTTGTATTTTGACCACGGAAATCCGGCACAAGCGACGGACCTGTACAAGACCGCGAGTGAAATGGCACCGAGTGCGTTTGACAAAACTCTTGCACTTGCCGCTCTGGCCGGCGCATACGAAAACGCAGGTAAAAACCCGGAGGCCGTTCAGGCCTTTGATCAAGCACTTCTCCAGGGCGAAGCCAGCCTCAAGGGAGATCTCCTGCTAGGTAAAGCACGCGCTCTCAGCGCTTCTTCAGACACTCAACAAGCCAGGGCCGTTTATGACCAAATTCTCTCACAGCTTCCAAACTCCGCAGAAGCGCGCACCGCAGAGCAACTCAAAGCGCTGCTTAAGTAAAACCGTCGCCCTAGTCCTCTGCGCGAGCGCCATGGGCCTAGCGTCGTGTTCGGGGCGAAATATTCATCCGGAACTGACGGAAGACCAGGCGGTTCTCCAGCGGCAGTGGACGTTCGATACTTTTCGAGGCGCCCGCGAGGCGGGAGTTCCTGGGGCTGAGTATTCAAACCCCCTATTGCTCGAAAATACCTTAGTACTAGGAACACAAAGCACCGGTTTGATCGCGCTTTATCCGACGCTTGCGCAAACCCGATGGGTCCTGCCGATCGCAGGGGGAGTCGTCAGTGAACTCGCGGTGGATCAGGGATCCGTTTACTTCGGTGGCGGAGACGGTTTCTTGTATTCAGTTAATTTGGAAAACGGCCATGTGAACTGGCGCTACGAGCTCAGAAATCCTTCGGTTTCACGGCCCACCGTGAGCGGTGGAAGAGTTTTTGTCACGACCTCGGACGACGTGGTTTACGCCTTTGATTCCGGAACCGGAAAATGGCTTTGGCATTATCGTCGGCGATCCAGTCAACCGGCTACGATCTACGGCGCCTCCGCCCCCTTGGTCGAAGGAAATGAAGTTCTCGCAGGACTGAGTGACGGATTTTTGGTCAGCCTTTCTATTTTTGACGGACAGCTCAAGAGTGAACGCAAACTCCATACGGGGACGAAGTTCACCGATGTAGACGCCCATCCAGTCATTGACGGGGGAGTGCTGTATATTCCGTCTTATGACGGCTCTCTGTACGCATTAAAAAAAGACACCAAAGACGTGATTTGGCGTTTCGAGGCAGGCGGCGTGAGGCAGGTGGCGATCGAGGGCGATCGACTTTTTCTTCCTTCATCGGACGGTACGATTTACGCGCTTCAAAAGGACAGCTCTAAAGTTCTTTGGAAGTTTGAGTTGGATGGTGGCACTCCCACTCAGATATTGACCACAGATCGATACCTCATCGTAGGCTCGAGTTTTCAATACCTCTACGTCCTCGACAAACAGACGGGTGAGGGCAAGTACCGCTTGAATATCGGCTACGGCAGCGGATTTTCGGGGTCGTTTTCGTCAAGTCCGTCCCAGAACCAACTCTTCGCCTTTTCAAGCGGGGGGCGCCTCTATTCGTTCAAGATTCAGGGCGAGGGGAACAGAAAAAAATAAGTCCGCATTCACGGCATCAAGGTGAACGCAGGTGCCAGGCTTTGGGTTGAACAAAAGCCTGCATACCCAACACTGACAGGGTGGAGCCGATGCCGGAGTCTCCACGTCCCGTCCAGGGCAGTCGCGGGCTCACTCGGTCACAGCAATTCCAATAGGCGGACCCCGCATTGACGGCCTCAAGAATCGAACGGGCGCGATCCTCGTTGCGCGTATAGACACCCGCGGTCAGGCCATAGGTCGTGTCGTTCATGAGCGCAATGGCTTCGGAGTCTCCGGATACTTTTTGAATTCCGATAATAGGACCAAAACTCTCTTCGCGCATGACTTCCATGCGGTGATGAACGTGGGTGAGTACCGTGGGCTCAAAATACTGTCCTGAGGAGCCCTGTCGCTTGCCACCGCAAAGCAGTTTCGCACCTTGCTCGATCGCATCAGCCACTTGCTTCTCAAGAACCTCGATTTGCGGGGCACGAGTCAAGGGGCCGATGTAGACGTCATCTTGGGTTGGGTCTCCTGATTTTAAGCCCCGCACGGTTTTCAAGAATTCATCAACAAACTGTGTGTATATTTTCTCGTGAACATAGAGCCGTTCCACGGAACAACAGCCTTGGCCGGTATTGTAAAAAGCGCCATCAGCTGTCGAGGCCGCGACCGCCGCAACATCCACGTCCTCACTTACATAGACAGGGTCTTTTCCACCCAACTCAAGCTGCATCTTAATAAAGCGCCGGGACGCCAGCTGGGCGATCTTCGCCCCTGTCGCTCGTGATCCTGTAAAAAAAACACCCTTGACCGGAAGCTCCAAGAGCTGGGCGCCCACTTTTCCGTCGCCCATGATCGGCACAAAAACCTCGGGGGGCACACCTGCCTCATGAAGCAATTCAGCGATCGCAAGCCCAGTGAGCGCCGCGAACTCCGAAGGTTTGTAGAGCACTGCGTTTCCGGTCAAGAGCGCCGGAATAAAAACATTGGTGCCGACGAAATATGGGTAATTCCAGACTGAAATATTGGCAATGACCCCTAAGGGTTCCTGCGAGATTTGCTCAACCATTTTGCCGTCTCGAAAAACTTCCTGAGGCCGCAACACCTGCTCGACGTTATCAAGAAAGTAGTCCAGCCGTCCCAGCGTACCCCCGAGTTCTCCGCGGGCCTGTGTAATGGGTTTCCCAACCTCAGAGGTCAGGAGCTGCGAAAGTCTTTCTTTTTGAGAGACCAAGAGTTCTCTGAAGTTTCGGATCGCTTTCTGGCGCTGTGAAAGCGGGAGCAATGCCCACGCTTTTTGTGCTCGCTGCGCCTTTTTGAATTTAACCGCGAGAGACCCTTCATCATCGCATGGGATCTCTTTAAGGAGTGCCCCGGTTGCGGGATTTGTAATTTTCATACGTGGGTTCCAGCCTTTCGTGCGGCCTTTATAAAATCATTCAAAATGGGAGCAGAGGTAAGCAGGCCATGGCTTTGCTCATAGGGAGTTTGAAACTCGGGGTGCCACTGCACGCCAAAAATATTCGCATCAGATTGATGACGGATCGCTTCGATGATTCCGTCGGACACAGATCGCGCTTCGACGGCAAAACCAGGAGCCAGATCCTTGATGGACTGATGGTGCACGCTGTTGACCTGAGCTCGAGAAACTCCTGGATAAAGCGTGGCAAGGCCCGAACCGGACTCAATCTTGATCGAATGAAAAAGCGTGTCGTAAATTTCCCAGTCCCGATGAGTGATCGCTGAAGGGTTCTGGGTGGCGATATCCTGATACAGCGTTCCGCCATAACAGACATTTAAGAGTTGAAGTCCACGACAGATCCCTAATATCGGTTTTTTCTGGGTGGCAAATTCCTTGACGAGAGCGATCTCGTAACAATCACGCACGTAATCGCCACTCCACTCCGGCTTGAGAGGGGTTTCGCCGTAGGATTTGGGCGAAACGTCCGAGCCCCCCTGAAGCACCAGCCCGTCGAGCTCATTGACCAGAGCGTTGACGTCGATCAAGGAACTTGTAGGCGTACCGGGAGGTGATGGAATTAAATAAACCAACGCTCCAGCAGACATCACCCAATGAGCCATGGACTCTTCTAGGTAGAGAAGTGTCTTGCCTTTAAAAACCGGTCTTTTGGGGTCAGCATGAAAAAAACAGGCCGAAAGCCCGATCTTAATAGGCCGCATCGAAAATCCGGACAAAATCCTCACGTGTGCAAACACGCGGATTGCAGGAATGACAGACATCCTCGACTGCGACATCCACGAGCTTTGTTAGCTGTTCTTTTTTGATTCCCACATCCGAAAGGCGCGCCGGAATTCCAATCTGAGCCTTGAGGTCTTTCAACCAGCTCAAGAAATCTCGGGCTCCGGAATTTCTAGATGCGCCTGAAACTGCCTGAAAAAGGCTCTCAAAACGGTCGGGGCACGATTCGAGATTATGCTTTAATGCGTGGTCGATCATAATTCCGTTTGCCAGTCCGTGATGAAGGTCTGCAACGGTTGACAGGGCATGAGCACAAGAGTGAGTTACGCCCAAGCCTTTCTGAAAAGCGATCGCGCCCATCATGGATGCCATCATCATGTCGGAGCGCGCCTCAAGATTTGTCGGCTCTTTTACGGATCGAGCAAGGCTCCCAGCTGCAAGTCGAACTCCTTCGAGCGCGATCCCGTCGCAGATGGGATGATACCCTTTGGCTAAAAAGGACTCAACGCAATGAGTGAGTGCGTCCATTCCTGTAGATGCCGAGACTGATGCAGGGAGATCCAGCGTGAGCTCGGGATCCGCGAATACCTGACGAGCCATGAGTCGGGGGGAGAAGATGATTTTTTTGAGATGTGTTTGTTCATCCGAAACGACAGCACTTCGCCCAACTTCACTTCCAGTCCCGGATGCCGTTGGGAGCGCAACCCAGTAAGGGATCTCCTGATCGAAGGGTCTGCCACCCGGTTTATCATCTTCGTAATCAAAAAGATCACCCGGATGATGAATCATCAGCACGATGGCCTTAGCGACGTCCAGCGCCGCGCCACCGCCAAATCCGATCACGCAATCCGCGTGGTGAACTCGGTAGGCCTCAACTCCCGCGATGACCTGGGACTTGACTGGATTTCCCCAAATTCCGGAAAATGTCGCGACAGCCCAATCTCCCTGTGAGATTTGCGCGGTAAAACTCTGAAAAATGGGAAGTCCTGCGAGTCCTCGATCCGTCACGATCAGTGGCCGCTTGAACCCTAAAGTCTTAAGATGCTCGGCAACCGCATTGCGTGCACCTGGTCCAAAAAGAATGGGCGTAGGAAAATTAAATCGAACCGGATTTTTAAGAAGCGTCATATGACCTCAAAATACCGCTGAAGTTCCCAGCTGGTGACGGAGTCCTGAAACTGCCGCCACTCCCACTCACGGGTTTTTACAAAGTGCTCAACAAAAGCGTCGCCAAAGAGTTCTCTCGCGATTTTGGAGTCCGACATTTTCGCAGTCGACTCCATTAAGTTGCGAGGAAGCCTTTCGGCATCGGACTGGTAACCGTTTCCGTCAATCGGAGCGTCTTTGAGTTCTAGGCCCTTTTCGATGCCATAGAGGCCTGCGGCAATTCCGGCTGCCACACAGAGGTAAGGATTGACATCCGATCCCGGAACACGAGCTTCGACGCGAGTGGACTTGCTGCTTCCGGGAATCACGCGAAACGCCACGGTGCGATTGTCGATTCCCCAAGTCGGTTTGGTGGGAGCCCAAAAGCCATCCACGAGTCGCTTGTAGCTGTTTACCGTGGGGGCAAACATCGGGAGAATTTCCGGCAGACACTTCAAGAGGCCCGCGAGGTAGCTCTTGAAAAGCGGACTCATGCGATGAGAGTCGTTACCGTCATAAAAAATATTTTTAGAACCATCTAAGCTCCAGAGACTTTGGTGAGTGTGGCCGCTGCAGCCCGCATGCTGCGCGCTCCACTTAGCCATGAAGCTCGGGAGAATCCCAAAGCGGTGCGCGATCTCCTTGACCGATGACTTGAAGAGCGTGGCGCGGTCAGCCGCTTCGAGCGCTTCCGAAAAAAGAATCGCCGCTTCGTAGACTCCTGGTCCGGTTTCGGTGTGGAGTCCTTCGATCGGCACTCCAAACGCGAGCAACTCATCCATAATGGCCGCAAAGAAAGGCTGATTTTGGTTCATTCGCAGGACTGAGTACCCGAAATTACCGGGCGTCAGTGGTTCGGGAGCGATGAATTTTTTTTCGGCCCAGGACTGTGAAGTCTCACGAAAGTTGAACCACTCAAACTCCATTCCGCAAAACGCCTGATAGCCTGCAGTTTTTGCGCGTGCGATCACGGATTTTAGAAGTTGCCGCGGACAATGGGCGAGGGGACGACCCTGCGTGTCTTCGAAGTCGCCCAGAAAAAAAGGAACTCCGCCGTCCCAGGGAACTTTTCTAAAAGTGTTCAGATCGATGCGTGCCAGAGCATCAGGATAGCCCGTGTGCCAGCCCGTATAGGCGGCATTGTCGTAACATGCGTCCGAGGAGTCCCAGCCAAAGACGACGTTACAAAATCCAAATCCACTTTCGGCGGCCGCGAGAAACTTGTCCTTGTGGAGATATTTTCCGCGAAGCACGCCGTCAATGTCCGCAATGGCTACTTTTATTTTTTGAATTTTAGAAATTCGAATCTGGTCGAGAATTTCGTTTTTCTTTTTTGAGTCAGAGTTCATGTTATGGATCCGGCTCTGAACAGAGCCTGTTAAACTGCGGGGTTAAGCCTGCCGAGGGTACTTTTCGAGCGCCTTGGCGAGCATCTTGAAATGCCCTCGACAATACTCATCTTTGTAAGTTTCCAAAAAACTCAAAATATTAAAACTCTTCGCATCCATCTGCCAGGCTAACATGTAGCTTAACATATCATGAGCGACAATGAAGACAGCTGAGAGGGGTCCTATATAAGTGTGAGTCAGGCCACGCGGGTAGCCCGACCCGTCTGGGCGTTCATGATGCTGAACGACGATGATATCCACGTCAGGTGGAATTTCTTTAAGTTGTTTGACCAGCTCTGACCCTTGTATCGGATGAAACTTGAGCTCTCGGGCAGCGCCAGGCCCCAGCCGTGACGCCGCATCATTAAGCTCCGCTGGCGTCCAGAGTGCGGCGATCTCATTATCCTTGATTGCCACGTCATGAAAGAACGCTGCTAGCGCCAGCTTTTGAAACGTAGCGGGTGAGCTCCATTGTGCAAGCGTCGCGACACAGCAAGCGAGCTCAGCAAGCAGGATGCTATGGAAACCAATGTACTCGCTTTTCATTTCCTTCAGACGCATCAAGGCACTGTAGATGTCGGGCTTAGCGCCAAATGACGCTACAGTGAGCCGCACCGAGTCTTTGGCGAGATCCTGAACCATACGAGAAAACCCCACCTTGTCGATCAGTTCGCGAACAACCTCTTGAGATGCGGCGGCTCGCGAACGCGCAAGTGCGTTATCGAAAGGCTTGATCTTGAGCGTTAGTTGAATGTCGGAGCCGAGTTTGGAGATGAGTTCGTCGACCTCATCCTTCTTGATGTAGAGGTGTTCGACTTTTTTTACCTGGTAGTACCGCTCGAGGTCGGCACCGTCGAAAAAGTCACCTTCACGCATGAGCTTGATAAACTTGTTCTCAGATAGACGAATAAAAATATCCGTTTTGAGAGGACTCATCCTCACCAGCATCAGAGTACGGATTCGACAGAAACTTCCGTCCTCCTGTTTTTCACTGGTCTGAAGCGTTCCGTTCGCGAGGGATGTCTCAATATAGTTCGCAAACGACGTTCCGGCATCATCCATGCCCAGCATGGTGATGTTCATGACTTTTTGCTGAGAGAACTCTTGATGAACGGATTGATTCAAAAGGACCAAAATGGGGATTTGCGGATAATCCGCGGAAATTTTTTTAACCTGTTCCATCATCTCGCGGGAATGACCGCTGATTATCAAATCGATGTCTGGATTCAGGACAAGAACTCCGCGAGCCTCTTCGCCGGTCTCTGAGTCACTGATTTGCAGCTTGTTATGAGGAATACCAAAGCGCACTTCAAGGACGGTACAGAGCAGATCCCGAAGCTCCTTGTTGCAGTGGATGAAGTGTATTTTCATAAACGGTATTCGGCGTTTTGGCGCGGCACTCCCGATTGCTGTAGTCTGATAAGAAATATTATGTCATCTAAGGGCATTTCGTTTCCTTCGTCTTAGGGACCATTCAACCCGCCGCTCAAACTTCCAAAAATCTCTTTGCAGCTCGAACCTTTTTTGCCGCCCACACGAAGAACTGATTTCGTGTCGTTATCTTCAAAAAAACTTTTCAACCTTTCAAAACCGTCGCCCAAAAAGCCGGTAGAATTTCCTGTGCCGCTGATTTCTTGGCGCGTGAGCTTTCTCGACAGCTTGTTTTCAACTTCGGCTAGAAAATGTTTTTTTCGAGCAACCGGATCCTTGGGCCCGACACCCTCGACCGGATTTCCCCAGTAGTCATGAAAATATATCAGCTCATCTGGAAAAATAATCAAAGGTACGAGCTTTTCTTGCTCCCAAAGGTATTTGCCCGGCGGCAAAGGGTTGGGCATCAGTCGCCGTTCATCAATCATGAAAGCCCCGAGCTTTCGGGGCCCAAAATGGGTCGCGGTGTCATAATCGGCAACCGACAAAAAGGGTGATCCTTTGGCTTCGATGGCGTGATTTCCCATCATGACGCTCAAGGAAGACGGGTTTTTTCCTTCTAGAGTATACGCGGTCGTGGCGTCACGGATCTGCTGACTTCCAAATTTGTCGCGCATCGTGGCAAAGGATCGAAGCCTTCTTGTGTAGTTTCCCTGATTGCGACTCAACATCGTCGACATTAAGAACGGTGTTCCATCAGCTGTCTTCATGATCGTGTCGTCGTACATTCCGCGAAAAACCAACTGAGTCCGTGATGGATCCGGCGACTCCATGGCGTCAAGCCAGTGGCGCCATGCTTGAGTTTCACTCGGTTCCATCAGATCCCAAGGCACATACTGTTCGATCAGTTTCTTAACTCCCCTTCGGTCATTTTTAGCGACCAGGTCATTGAGTTTGTCAGCCTGCTTTTCGAGCTGGTCTCGAACTCCTTTGGTTCTCTCCCACCTCGCCCATCGTTCCTTGAAGTCTTGCTTGGCAACACGATTGGCTTCGAGCAGTCGCTCCTCGGCGTGAGACCTTCTTGCGTCGAAATACGCTCTCATCGGTTCCAAATCGGATTGTTCCAAAAATCCCGATTTCACGTAGAATTTGAGCGTTTCTTCGGCGGCACTGAGTGCCTCAAGTTCCGTGCGCGCAAGCTTCAAAATCGCACCCGAGCTGCCGCTTTCTGCGTTCGAAACCACTTCGGCCCAGTGGTAAGGATGCATGAATGAGCGAAACGGGTCTGCCTTTTTTGCCCAGGGTGCAGGAGCGCGCGTGATCTGCTGAAGGTGAATGATCTCTTCCAAAAGAATGACCGGTTGTTTGAGCGCCTCCGGGGTCACGCGCAGTTCCACCATGAGTTGCGATCCACCACTCGAGACCCGCGGTACCAACTGAGCGAGACTCTTGTCAGGGAGATTTTCGACTTCAACAAGGCTTACCCGAAAGGTCGCCTGCGCATCTTTGCTGAACAAATTGATCCGTTCAATTTCACGTTCGAGAGCCTTCTTTGTGCCAACGCCCTTTTTGAGTGCTTGCAAGAGCTCTTGCGTTGCTTGATCGGGAGCAAAATAGCTCAATTGCTTCGATGAGGAGGCGACACTCCCCGCTCCTGTCTGGCGAATGCGAGTGTATCTCAGGCGTCCTGTGCGACCCTCACCTGAAGCCAATCCTCCCCGAAGCAAGGCCTGTTCGTTGTAGCGGCTCAAAAGGCACGCGCTACCCTCTTCCGCTGAAACCTGAGAGACGTTCCACCCTGAACTCGGCGGACCCCGCGATGTCTTAACCACAATGCGAGTCTTAATCTGCGGATCTTGACGGTAAAGTTCCGCCAGTGAGTTTTTCAGTTCGCTCTCAGCCAGCGCACTCTGCGTGAGAAGCTCGACGACCATGGGATCTTTTTTGGGATGCCAAGACCCCTGCAAAAATTCCTGAGCCAGTGCGACTTTGGGCGAGACTCCATCGGCATCCAGATGTTCAAGGATCCGCTGCAAATCCGCGCCCGCGCCAAGAAGTCGCTCTTCGAGTACCTTTGAATCAAATGCAGCTTCGCGAGAAATCAGCTGGCGGATCTCGGCTTCGCTGCTCAAATTGAGCGCGCGCGCTTTTTGTTCGAGCTGGTACTGAGCCGCAAGATCTCGCGATCCTGCGTGCAACCGAATCCAATGGTGAGCGCCGGTTACAGCGTCAGCGGTCTGAATGGACGACGGCGCTGTAACGCGATCATCCGCGAACAAAAAATTCAGGACGGCCTCTTGCGCCTTCTTTCTCTTGCTGGAGTCCGCTTCCGCGAGAGTCTCTGATTCGGAACCCACGACATCAGAAATCAACAAAAAAGCTCGTAACTTGTCCTTTTTTCCTGAAAATACTTCGGCGAGGTAACCCGATTCGAGTTCGACGAGCTGCGATCGGTTGGATTCGCTCTGGATCCAGTCCCAGGTTTCCTCATAGGGAGTGGTCACATGGGCGACCGTCATCCCGGTTCGAGTAAACTCCGGCAGCTCGGCCGAAGTCGAACTCGCACCAGTGAGGACACGAATTTTTCCGCGCGAGTCGACTATCTTGTCCGGCGCCACCAGCTCGCCGACTTTTAGCCCGCTCTTTGAAAGTGCTCCTGCCGTTCCGATATAGGTGACGCGTGTGTGTCCCGTCTCCTTGAGCGCGCGCGCAATAGGAGTCACCTCGTCACCCCAGACGTTCGAAAATACGCGCCAGCGTCTCTCGCCGCCCGCAGCATCCTTGAGCAAAAAGTCCGAATATTCGTGGCTGCCATTATCAACAGTAAAGACTTCAAACTCGGCGGCAGGCGCGACACCCTCTTTTTCAAAGAGCCCCTCTATTGCCTCATAGAGATCGTCCCAGGGCTTAGCTCCCTCTTTGAACGCCGAAAGCGGCTCTCCGCTTTTTTGAATCTTGTTCAAAAGTTTTTGCTGCTTTGGATTCAGGCGCGCTGTGCACTGTGGAGGCACTTTCGCACAGAGCCTTGAAGCGGCATCCGCTTTTGCCGCAGCTCGAAGCGATCTTTCGATGGCGCCCTTTTGTCCGATGATCACTTGGTCGGCGACTGGTAAAGTCTCCAACTGACGCCGGAGAACATCCTGCGTGTCATCGAGCTCTTTGAGTGCGTCACCAAAAATTTCGTAGGCTCCTGTTTTGCCTGCGTTCGTCCAGCGAGCAAGACTCAGTTGGTCTACGAGGTGTCCCAGCCGATCAGCGCCTGATATCCCAGTGATCGCATAATGAGAAACACTCTGACCAGGCTCCTGAATCAGATAAATCTTATTGTAATTTCTTTCGAGGGTTTTGATTTCGCCCACCACGCGGGCTCCCCGCTCAGCGAGACGATCTTGAAAATCACGCAGACTGCCCAGGTGAAACTCCATCGCGGTTCCATTAGCCGTGGCGTCCCAAAAAATGGCGCGCGTGGTTCTAGAAGAAATATAGGGATCGACATTGAGCGCGATTTGGTTTTTTTTTGCAGGGTCAGGTAGCGCTGAACTTTGCGCAGAGGTTCCTGTCCTCGGTGATGGAACTGCCGACTCGGGGCTTGCGGCAGAGGAGCTGCCGTCCGCAGTCGAACTCCTGACCAGGCGATAGGCCTCATTAAGCTTGTTCTTGAGGAATCCCCGGTCCCAGATCGCTTGCTCACGCGTCAGTTCAATTGAGGAACTTTTCTTTTTGATGAGCTCAAAAATCAATTCGTCATAGTTTTGCGCATCGCTTAGGCGTGTGATCGAAATCGCCTCGCGGGCGAGCGTCTGAGGATCAAACGAAAAGATCGCATCAGCTGCGGCTGCGTTACCACGAAGGCGCATTTCGTGCGCCCACTCCGTGATGTAGTAGTGAAAGCGATCCAGCGCGAGAAAATAACTGAGATCTGCGCTATAACTCGCCTGCGTTCCAGCCAACGCAAAACAGAGCCAGGCAACACCTAACGCTATCTTTCGAGTCACGGAACGCCTCTTAAAGGGCATATTCATCCGTTACTCGGATCGGCATTTTACCGAATAATCTTGAGGCTAACTCAGATTGTTTTTATGCGGCCTTTTTGAGCGAGTCCTGCTTAAGTTTAAATGCGGTCACCTGTCCTGGTGGCCCAGAGTCTGTCTTCGCTTCGACCGCGCCCTTGGCCTTTTGTTTGGCCAACTTTTCACGGTATTTCTCCAAGCACTCCACATTTTGCCGATGAAAATAAATTTCTTCTAACGAGTATCCAGTATGTCTCAGGTCGTCCTTGATTCCAGCCATAAGCTACGTGCCTCCAAACATGAACCGACCGTCAGTTCTAAATCCAATGATCTCACCAATAACGCAAGACGTCAAAAAGAGCGGACAAAGATGAGATTTTACAAGGAAATTCTAAAGGCTCAGCTTGCTGGGCAGACGGACGATAAGTCGATTGATGCATGCTCTGCCCCTCTCCATCTTGATTGCGACAGCTGCAATGAGTTCACTCGCAACTCCTGTAGAAGCCTCTAGCTCGAATTGCGGAAAAAACTGCGCGTGCGCGTTTAGTTGGATCGATCAAGAAATGAGAACCACTGCGGTGGAACGACTCAACTCGCCACTGCACGGATTCTCGCGTTATCTGGATGTGAAATCCGCGACCCGGGTCAGCACCAGATTGAAGACTGCTCTGGATCAAGCTCTCAGAAAATCGAAAAAATCCTATATGGTCGGCAGAGAACACAACGAACTTCTGGATGTGCTTCGCGCATTCGCGAGGGAGTACCGGATCCGTTTGACCGATATCTCCGAAACGATCGGGGTTTTTCCTAAGGGGCTCGACGAAATTGCGCTGGCAGGTTTTGGCGAAAAACTCCCGCCTGCACAAAAAGTGAGCTTTGCGCAAAGACATGAGCTGGGGCATCTTTTTCACACTCTTCAAGTTCGCGCGATCCTGCTTGAAACGCTTTCAACAAAGCCATTTTCGGCTAATCTCAGGCACGACGCTGAGTTGTTTTTGGAGTTACTAGAAGGGGGTACGTTTAATTACATCGAGTTTGAAAAAGCGGTGACCGCAGCAGCCTCCCTTGCGCATGTATTTACAAGCTCGGGCGACCATCTTCACGTTTATCAAAAACGAATAGGAGCCTTAATCGACGGCACTGAGCGAGCGATGTTTCTAGGAAAGGTGCGCTTTCCAAATGGAAAGAGTTTTGAAGAAGTTTATGCGCTTTTTTTGTCCCGCGTGCCTTTGGTCCTAGGCACCTCCGCAAAAGAGGCGCTGGGTGTCCGAATACCTGCCCTCATGTTCGCTACTTTTTACATAAGTAATGTTGAAATAGAACGCTATGGCCTGGACCCCGAGCGACTTGGTCTGGGGACACCGCCGCTCGATGGCAAAGGGAACACCCGGCCCTGGGGTTTTCGCGACTTGATTAACCACTGGTTGAAGTCGGCTAAAGATTAAAGAAATTATAAATTTCTACCGATAGGTCTGTTGTAATGAGGCATTATTCTGTATCAGTCTGCGCAATTGTCGCATTCACAACTAGCATCGCGTATTCACCCTCGAGCCTTGCGGCCGGATTTTCGCCCGGACTTGAGATGGACTCAGGCATTTACTCGATCGGTGCAAGCGAAGGCGTTGGCGCTCGAATCGTAACACGCGCCAAATTTAAATGGGCACTTCGCCCGAGCGTAGGACTTGCGCTTTTTCAAAATAAACTCGACCTCAGATTTAACGGACTCTTTGAACAAGTTCAGTTCGAAACCGGTGGGCGGCCTGCCATGACGGGCGTTCGTGCGGTACGAAGCGGGGGCTCAGCAGTCCTTACCTACGACTTCAAACAGTTTCGCCTCGGAGGAAGTGCCGCTTACTCGGGCGAAAGCCTGATCACCCTGAATAGTGAAACCAATCTCGATATCAGCACGGTAAACCTATTGTCCTACTCCGCAAATGCAGCCATCGTTTTACTGGGGCCTAGTTCAAACATGGTTTCAAACTTTGTTTTTGGCCGCACCAAGACAGGAATTCGTGCTGGAGCGAGACTCACTCGGTACGCTGCCAGTGCCCCATCGAGCGTCACCAGCAATAAAATTCAAAGCGGCACTGGCTACGAGCTCACCACCGAACTGACTTACGGAGACAATCTCCCGTTTAGCTTGACCGCCGGTTATCAGTGGCGCGACTTCAAAACTGATCTCGGAACCCAGAGCAGCTGGGAAGGTCGAGTCGGCCTCAAAATTTTGAAGCTACCCAGAATCAAGTTCTTCTAAAAACCTTTGCAAACTCCCGGCAGCGCCGGGCGTCGAGAAGCGCCCCTGCGCGACCACTTTTTCTGAGTGCGGAACCCACAATTACGCCATCGCAAGACTCCTTGAGTCCAGACCAGCTCTCCGGGGTTGCCCCGCTGCCGATCAAAAGTGGAACTCTCAGAGCTCGCGCTGCCAGAGATGCTTTTTTAAGTGCCGCAGGATCCACACCTCTCCCCGTTGTCTGACCGGTAATGATCACCGCATCCGCACCGCCTCGGTGTGCTGTCTCCTCAATGGCGAGTGAGATATCGTTCGAAGAAAGCGACTGTGCATGCTTGACGTGAACGTCGGCGAAAATTTTAATCCCACGTGCAATCCGTTCTCTCTCGCGAACCCACTCAGCGGCACGACCTTCAATTAAACCCTGATCCGTAGCGGCAACTCCAGAGAGAACGTTTACGCGCACGAACTGACTCCCTGTGGTCGCAGCTATCGCAATGGCCGCGCGCGCGTCGTTTCTCAGCACGTTGATTCCGATTGCAAGCGTGGTGGCGCCTCGAACCGCAGAGGCGACAATCGCCATGCTCGCGACTGTCTCTGGAGGTACACAGTCTTTGTAGAACGGAGCGTCTCCAAAGTTCTCGATGATGACCGAATCAAAGCCTGCATCTTCCAGGATTGCCGCTTCGCGAACCGCCTGAACGATAGCAGCGCGTACCAAGGATGCCGAATCCTTGGTGCGTGATCCGACCGAGCCTGCGAGTGGCGGCAGATGAATCACTCCTATGAGTTCGGCTTTCTTTTGCTTCATGATCCTGACTTTCCGGTCAGGCCTTTCCAGAGCTTGGAGAACTTAGACGAACCGGCTGGGTCGGCTCTCTCCTGAAGTAGCTCACCCGCCTGATCAGAAGAGATTTTTCCAGAAGCTGCAGCCTGCTCGACAATTCTGCGAGCTTCTTCTTCGGACATCCCAGTTGATTCGACGGTAGTAGCAGTTTTGTCTGCTGATGAATCGGCGCCTATGCCTGTCATTGCGGCAAGCGGAGAGGACTTCATGAATTCTAAAATCTGGGGCGGCAGCGATTGCTCAAACTGTTTAGCCTCGCTGGTAACATCTTTGCCCGCCATTGCTCGTTGAACCAGGGACTGAAGTCTTTGCATCTGACCCTTGGGAAGCCGTTGAAGCATCTGCGAGAACTGCATCATCCATTGAGGGTCCATCTGACTCGGATCAAAACCGGGCACTAGGTCTGCCGCTGCCGGTGCTTGCGCAGGTGTGCCGAGTTTGGGTGCGGCACTCACGCCACAGCAGCGCTTGTACTTTTTGCGACTGCCGCACGGGCACGGCTCATTTCTGCCGGTGGGTGCGATGGGTTGATGAGGAGCGCCTTTTTGATTTTCTGGGCTGATGTCTGAAGTCATAGTCAGCGGATCTTAATCAGTTCGTTCCGGCAGTTCAACAGCGCACTTGACCGAATTCCACGCTGGTCCCAAACTCAATGCTATGCGTCTTTCCCGTAGAACATGGCTGACCTGCTTGGCGCTTTACCTCATTGGACAGATCTTTTTTTTGATCAACATCGGGTTTCCGGCGAAACAAAATTTCGATGAGTTCCATTACGTGCCTGCTGCAAAGTCCTTTTTGGAGCTCAAGGAGAGCCGCAATTACGAGCACCCACCGCTTGCCAAGGAGCTCATGGCGGTCAGTATCGGCGTCTTTGGCGATAATCCATTAGGCTGGCGCTTTATAAGTACAGTTTTTGGTTCAATCACCTTGGTCGGGATGTATTTATGGGGACTGGCGGTGTTTGGAAATCAAGCGGGCGCACTCCTCGTCGCATCACTGACGATGGTCAATCAGCTTCTTTATGTTCAGTCCCGCATCGGAATGCTCGACACCTTTATGATGGCGTTTTTGAGTCTTGCGGCCGCTGGATTTTGCGCGTTCTGGAAGTCAGAACTCGACGCCCGAGTTCAACGAAAGCTTTTATTGGTAACCGGAATTTGCTTGGGGCTGGCGACCTCCTGCAAATGGTTTGCGGTTATTCCCTGGGTGGGTTTCCTAGGTTTGATCGCCCTCATCCGCTTGTTTCAGAGCTGGAACACTCGTTTCGCCGGAGTCGATTCACCTAAGTCACCGTTGAACCGAGATCACAATCATAACGACGGCCCAGAGGAGTTTTACTCCCCTGCTCTGTGGCAGAATCTTTCGCTACGGGATTTTATCATCTATCTGGGAATCGTTCCCTGTGCGGCTTATTTTGCGACCTTTTTGCCGTTTTTGTTTTTCACGAAAGCGGATGGAAACGGAACGTTTGAAATCCTAGACCTGTTCAAGATGCAGTATCGGATGTGGGACGGTCAGATGCGCGTAGTGACACCGCATCCCTACGGAAGTTTGTGGCACCAGTGGCCCCTGATGAATCGGCCGATTTGGTACGCCTTTGATAAAGAGGGCGACACTAAACAATGGGTGCGCGGGGTGGTCCTACTCGGCAACCCATGGATCATGTGGGGCGGACTTTTAGCACTCCTCTACAGTTTCTGGGAATGGGTCAAAACCCGCTCGCGTTCCGCATTTCTGATTTTGGCGTTTTACGGAATGTTCATGTTTTCGTGGCCGTTTGTTCCACGAAAGTTGAGCTTTTATTATTACTACTACCCAGCAGGAATGACTCTGAGCTTGGCGATGACGCAAGTCCTGCAATGCTGGAATAATCCGGCGCACCTTCGCCACTGGAGAATAGCGGCAGCCACCATGCTGCTGATTGCATTCGTGCTTTTTGTCTATTTTTTTCCGATTCTCAGTGGAGAACTGATTCCTTCGGACTCGTTCAGGAAGTGGATGTGGATGAGGCGATGGATTTAAGCAGGGGCTCGTAGGCTCGAAAGGCATAGGCCGTCTTGAGTCCCAGAAGTTTTTGGATATCCTCGCGGGTTTTTCCCAGCTCAAACCACATCAGGACCGCCGAATGCCTAAAGGTCCGTGGAGTCAACTCGTCGAGCCCAAGCGCTGGCGCGTGAGCCTTTACCAAGAGTTCAATTCCACGAGGCGTAATGGGCGTGCCCAGCGAGCCAAACTTATTGAAACCATGAAAAAGGTATGAATCCGAACCTCCCGCAGATCCCTGAGTCTCAGAGCGCAACTTTTGAATGGTTTCAAAGAGCCCGGCTGAAATTGGAATCTCGCGCGCCGATTTTCCATTTACGGTGATCTGGTGTCGCCCCTGCTTCACGCAGCAGTCTGAGAATTTTATTTTTGGAAGCTCACTGACGAGGCAGCCACTCTCTGCAAGAATCCACAGCAAAGTCTGATTTCGAAGCCGGAGGGTTCCATCTCGTGGAAGGTCGCGGATCGCCCGAAGTAACTCGGACGTTTTGACAACGATAGGTACCCTCTCCATCTTGTGAGGAGCCGGCAGCCTCTTGCCTAGGTCCACGGAGAGCTGCTTTCGCTGTGTCAGGTACTTGAGAAGGCGCCTCACAGTCAGAAGCTTTCTGCGCCGCGTATTAATCTTGAGTCCCTGGGCTCTCAAAGAGTCAGAATACCGACGCAAATCGTCGAGTGTCACCGAAGCAAGAGAAACTGGCCTTTTTCCAAGCCCTTTTTCGAGAAAACTTTGAAACCCGTTCAGGTCGGATCGGTAGCTTTTTACAGATTGCGCGGCTTTCTGGGTGCCTTCGAGAAAGCCGACAAAACTCCTGACGGCATACGAGAATGTCAGATTTTTTTTGGAACGCTTTCGTTGACACGACTTCATGGCTGCATAATACTGATGACGCTTTTTTGACGTCAACTCATTAAGTCATCGATCGCGAAACTTTCGCGCTCACCAGGAGCCTCCATGCACAGTCCCGTAGCTTTCAAATTCACAAACTCGCTCTTAATCGCGACGCTGTTCCTGGGACTCTCTCCCATCGGTTGCAAGAAAAAGCAGGTACCCCAGGACACTGCCTCGGGCTCTGCTCAAACAACCTCTGTAGGCCCCATCAAGATTGGTGAAGTGGGTTCGATGACGGGTTCCGAGGCCACCTTCGGCACTTCAACACACAACGGGATCGATCTCGCAATCCGCCAGATCAACGCGGCAGGTGGGGTCCACGGAAGAATGCTCGAACTCATTTCGCTCGATGACCAAGGCAAGCCTGAAGAGGCCGCCACAGCAGTGACCAAACTCATCACTCAAAATGGCGTAACAGCGATCTTAGGTGAAGTCGCGAGCTCCCGAAGCCTTGCGATGGCTCCGATCGCACAGACCCACAAGGTTCCGATGATTACCCCCTCCTCGACCAACCCTAAAGTCACCGAGCAGGGCGATTTTATTTTTCGCGTTTGCTTCATCGATCCTTTTCAAGGAACGGTCATGGCAAAGTTTGCACTCGAGACGCTGAAGATCAAAAAGGTCGCCATTTTGAGAGACATCAAAAATGACTACAGCGTCGGACTGGCCAACTATTTTGCCGAAACCTTTAAAAAGGGCGGGGGCGAGATCGTCATGGATCAGAGTTACGGAGCCGGCGACATCGATTTCAAATCCCAACTCACTTCTATCCGCACTAAAACACCCGAAGCTATTTTTGTTCCGGGCTATTATACTGAGGTGGGTCTGATTGCTCGACAAGCCCGCGAACTCGGAATCAAAGCTCCTCTCATGGGAGGCGACGGATGGGACTCTCCCAAACTTGCTGAAATCGGAGGAAAAGCCATCGAGGGCTCCTACTTCTCAAACCATTACTCTTCTGAAGATCAGTCTCCTGAAATACAGACCTTCATCGGAAAATTCAAAGAGGCCTATGGTGTAGTTCCGGATGGCCTTTCGGCTATGGGATACGACGCTGCACGCGTTTTGGCAGACGCCATGACCCGTGCCCCGAGCCTGGACCCTCAGGCCATTCGCGACGCCATCGCTGCAACCAAGGATTTTGCAGGAGTCACAGGAAAGATCACCATTGACTCCAATCGCAATGCCGTCAAAGCCGCAGTCGTGCTTAAAGTAGTGGGCACTCAATACAAGTACCAGACCACCATCCAGCCCTAAGCCCAGCACTGAGTATGACCAAAAATGATTGAGCTGATTCAACACCTGGTTAACGGACTTTCCCTAGGAGCGATCTATGCGTTGATCGCGCTTGGGTACACCATGGTGTTTGGAGTTCTTCAGCTGATCAACTTCGCCCACGGAGATGTCTATATGTTGGGGGCCTTTATCGGCCTCTACGTTTCAAGACATTTTGCGTTGGGCGATCATCCGTCTCTGGGCAACCTCATAGGAGTTTTGGTATGTGCCATGATCGGTTGCGCGATCGTGGGCTTTTTGATCGAACGGATGGCTTATCGTCCGCTACGAAAGTCATCGCGAATCAACGTGCTGATTACTGCCGTGGGGGTTTCGCTGTTTTTAGAATTCAGCGGGCAACTTCTCTTCGGTTCGGATCCCAAGTTTTTTCCACAGATCTACAAGCCCGAAGGTGACTGGACCCTGGGCGCCCTCGTGATCAATCCGCTTCAAGTCATGGTGCTAGGAATTTCACTGACTCTCATGGCTCTTTTACAGTTCGTCATTTTCAAGACTCGCCTCGGTCGCGCCATGCGGGCGGTCAGTTTCAACCATGATCTGGCAAGTCTCATGGGAATTCCTACCGACCGCGTGATTTCCTACACCTTTATGCTGGGGTCGGCGCTCGCTGGAGCGGCGGGAGTACTCGTCGGACTCACCTACCCCAAGATTGAGCCTTTGATGGGCGTCATGCCGGGACTTAAGGCTTTTGTAGCGGCTGTATTGGGCGGAGTCGGAAACGTCGTGGGCGCGGTCGTAGGAGCGATTACGCTGGGCCTCGCTGAAGAGTTTTTGGTCGGCTATTGGTCCCCCAATTATCGAGATGCACTTGCGTTTGCGATCCTGATTTTGATTTTGCTTTTTAAACCTACCGGTCTTTTCGGCGCGAAGCGGACCGAGAAAGTTTAGGCGAAGATCGTGACGCAAAAAAACGAGCCGCTCAAAAACCTCAGTACACACCGTGAACCCCGGAGTGGTCTGCGAACCCTTTGGGTGTGGCTTGCCTCCTTAGCACTCGTCTGGGCGCTCGATTTTTGGGTAACTGACCAGCTGGATGCCTATTTTTTCACGATTTTGATGTACGCAGGCATCAACATCACACTCGCAGTGAGTCTGAATCTTGTGAACGGTTTTACCGGACAGTTTTCGATGGGACATGCAGGATTTATGTCAGTGGGCGGATACGTCGCGGCCTATTTGTCCACTCGCTACCAGGCCGAAACCCCGCTCGCTTTTGTGACCGCATTAGTTTCGGGCGGTTTAGCGGCAGCAGGGGCGGGCTATATCGTGGGCCTTCCCTCGCTTCGTCTCAAGGGTGATTACTTGGCAATCGTGACTCTCGGATTTGGCGAAATCATACGAGTGGTCTTGCTGAATATCGACGCTGTGGGTGGAGCGCGCGGGATGACTAATATCCCTCCTCTCACGACGTTTGGCTGGGTTTACTCAGTCGTTGTCGTCACCGTTTTCAGCGCGTGGCGTCTGGTCAACTCATCACATGGCAGGGCGCTCCTCTCGGTTCGCGAGGATGAGATCGCCGCAGAGGCAATGGGTGTCAACATCACTCGAGCTAAATTACGGGCGTTTGTGATCGCCGCATTTTTTGCTGGAATCGCAGGAGGTCTTTTCGGGCATTACCTGCGTTATCTCAATCCAGCGACCTTCGATTTTAACCGAAGTTTTGAGATCATCATCATGGTGGTTCTGGGTGGAATGGGTAGTATTACCGGGTCCGTAGTGGCAGCGCTTTTTCTTTCAGGCATTCGCGAAGCCTTGCGCCCGCTACAAGAAATCACGAAGATTGATTTCCGAATGGTGATCTATTCGCTCATGCTGATTATCCTGATGCTCACTCGGCCTAACGGTCTTTTTGGCACTCGTGAGCTCTCCGAGTTTTTACCCGCATGGTTGCGCGATCGCCTCGACCCCAAAGCTTCGAGAAAATCCACATGAACCACGCCCTGCACGTTCAAAACCTCACGATGCAGTTTGGAGGCCTCAAGGCTGTCTCGGATTTTTCTGTTCAAATCCCAGAAAAAATTATTTTTGGATTGATTGGTCCCAATGGCGCTGGAAAAACGACTCTTTTCAATATGCTGACCGGCGTTTACCAACCCACTTCCGGCAAGATTGAAGCCTTTGGAAGCCTGCTCACAGGACTCAAGGCGCATCAAATCACCCGCCGCGGCTTGGCTCGGACATTTCAGAATATCCGTCTCTTTAAAGACCTCAGCGTCCTCGATAACATCATGGTTGCGATGGACAACGCGCCTTCGAAACCTCGCCAGGGGCTCCTAGCAACTTTGCTTCGAACTCGCGCTATCGTCCTGCAAGAAGAGGCACAAGAAAAACGCGCGCTCGAACTTTTGGAAATCTTTGGGCTCACCCCGCGAAAATACGAACTTGCCAAAAATCTCCCCTACGGCGACCAAAGGAGGCTCGAAATCGCACGAGCGATGGCAACGGGTGCAAAACTACTCCTCCTGGATGAACCCGCCGCGGGCATGAACGCTCATGAAACCACTGCGCTCATGAATACGATTCGACTGATCCGTGACCGTTACGGAATGACCATTCTCCTGATTGAACATGACATGAAGCTCGTCATGGGCATTTGCGAACGTATCGCGGTACTCGATTACGGCGTCAAGATTGCCGAGGGCATTCCTTCTGAAATTCAATCCAATCCCAAGGTCATTGAAGCCTATCTGGGCAAAGCCGCTGCCGCTCCACCCCCAGGAGCCGCGGTATGAGTACGCTTTCAAAGCCCATGCTTGAATTCAAAAATGTTTCGGTTCATTACGGTGCGATTGAAGCGATTCACGATGTTTCATTTCAGGTGCGCCAGGGTGAGATAGTCACACTCATCGGAGCCAACGGTGCCGGCAAAACCACCACACTTCGAGCGGCTTCGGGTCTCGTCAAGGTTTCGCGCGGGAGCATCGAGTTTCGCGGAAAAACGATTTCCAATTTACCGCCCCACGAAATCGTCCGTAACCGGATTTATCAGGCCCCAGAAGGTCGCGGTATTTTTCTAAATCTTTCAGTCGAAGAAAATCTGGACCTCGGCGCGTGGGCTGCACCTAATAAGTCCACCCTGAAAGCCGATCTCGAAAATGCTTTTGAGCTCTTTCCCCGCCTTAAGGAGCGTCGCAAACAAAACGCAGGCACCCTCTCAGGCGGAGAACAGCAGATGCTTGCGATTGCGCGCGCGCTCATGGGGCATCCGGAACTCCTGCTTCTGGATGAACCGAGCCTAGGGCTTGCGCCCCAGATCATTGAACGAATTTTTGAAATCGTTCAAAAAATTAATCAGCAGGGAAAAACTGTGCTTTTGGTGGAACAAAACGCCCTGCAAGCTCTTCAGATTGCCCACCAGGGCGTGGTTCTCGAGACGGGAAAAGTATTAACTCAGAAATCCGCGCGCGAATTACTCGCGTCCGACGAAGTCCGCAAAGCTTACCTAGGAGAATAGACCATGAAACTTTTTATCGACTCAGCCGAGATCAAGGAAATTGAAGCTGCAGCCAAGACGGGGCTCATTGACGGTGTAACGACCAACCCCTCCCTCGTTGCGAAGTCGGGGGTTAAATTTGAGGACTTGCTGCGAAGGATATGCGAACTTGTAGATGGGCCGATTAGCGCCGAAGTCACTGCAATGGATTCCGTCGGGATGATCTCCGAGGGTAAGAAGCTCGCAGCGATCCATAAAAACATCACCGTCAAAGTCCCTCTCACCTTTGAAGGCCTCAAGGCCACTCGCGCATTTTCTTCAGAGGGCATTAAAACAAACGTCACTCTCTGCTTTACGGCGGTTCAGGCCATGATGGCAGCCAAAGCCGGGGCAACCTATATCTCCCCTTTTGTAGGGCGCTTGGATGATATCGGACACGCTGGCATGGACTTAATTCGCGACATCAAGACCGTGTACGACAACTACGGATATAAAACCCAGATCTTGGTTGCGAGCGTCCGTCACGTCGAGCACATGCTTAAAGCGGCCCTGATTGGTGGCCACGTCGCGACAATTCCTTATAAGGTCTTTGAGCAACTCCTCTCTCACCCATTGACCGATTCTGGACTTGCCCGGTTCATGAAGGACTGGGAAAATGCAAAGAAATGACTTCACTCACTTCGAGGTTCAATAGGCTGCGGGTTACGGTTGCATTGAGTGTCCTGACATTGAGTCTCTCCGCTCCTGGATGGGCGGAGATTCTACTTCCGGACGAAAATGAGACAGAGACAGAGGTCACGCAGGCGCCAGAACCCGCACCGGAACCCGTCCCTACCCCCGAACAGTTGCCCGCCCCACTTCCTGTCGTCGCCGAGGTCCCAGCCGAAAAGCCGCTCGAGCCCGAGAAGGAAACTAGCTCATCGGTCAGAACCATTCGCGATTACTTTACTCCGCTCTACCAGCAACAGCGCCCGAATTGGGCGGTTGAGATCGCAGGCGCCGCCAAGGCACTCGGCCCAGACACGCTTTTTCCAGGTCAGACTTCGCAAAAACTGCGCGGAGTTGCCCTGCAGTTTGAATTTCAACCCGCATTTGTTCAGACGTTTGGAATTCTGGGTTTTGGCCCCTCGCTTTCCCTTTATCCAGCCCTCGGCGGAGGGCTCACGCGCAATGCCATTGGAATTTGGTCGGGTGGTGGACAGGTTCGTTATCAAGCCCGTTTTTTCAAAAACCAGTTTCTGGTTCCGATGGTGGGCTACTCGGCCGAACAAGTGACCTACTCGTTAGCGAGTGGAACCAAAGGCAGTTTCACGGCAAAAGGGGCGTTTTTTGGCGGAATGCTGTTGCTGAATCTTTTGGACCCGATGACTGCGGCCGAAATGTACGTCAATCAAGGCGTCTACAGAACTTATGTGCTCGCTGAATTTAGAAACCTCCAAGGCGGAGACTCGGACGTCGCTTTGACTGGACGATCAGCATTTTTCGGCTTGCGATTTGAGTACTGAATCGCTAGTTTCGAGGTCCCTCGTTCCTAGAAGTGCCTGTGTGTGCGGTCGTGGTGGAATGGTAGACACGTACGTTTGAGGGGCGTATGCCGTAAGGTGTGGAGGTTCAAGTCCTCTCGACCGCACCATCTAGTCTTTCTTTTTCAAAAAGACCGTATTTAAAATCCGGACCACTTTTTCTTCCTGCTCACCATACCCAAAAAATTCGAACTGCCGCGTGGCCTGTCCCTTACCATCAAGCTGTTCCTGAATCGAACTCAGATCCTCATCCGAAACTCTCACTCGAAACAGGATTGAGGTCCTGCCGGGTCTTAAAAAATCCACCGTCTGCGACTTACTCCAGACATGGACACGGGTGCCTTGAGCGTCGAGTAAATATTCACACAGCACCGCGGCCAGCGGATCACAGACCGCGCAAATCGCTCCGCCGAACATACTCCCATGCAGGTTTCGCAAGTACCAACGCAACGGCAGTCTGACATCCATTTCTCTGTGGTCTTGACTCATCTTTTCAATTCGGATCCCAAGAAAGAAAAAAGACGGATAAAACTCAAGCATTCGGTGCTTCGGACTGAAGTTCAGGGAATTCAGCCAGCCAACCCAGTTCATACGCCTGTCTTATTTTGTGCAAAACGACGCGCAATCAGAGCGATTTCCTGCTGAATCCGTCTCACCTCTGAAAGTGGTTTCGGACCGGATTGCCGAATGGCCTCCACGAGGTCTTCTGCTCGCCGTTTAGAGAGGTTTGAAAAAAGCTTCGTCCTCACCCCCTCCGAGCAAGCCCGGAGTGCCACCGCCCACCGTTCGAGTGGGATCTCTTTCATGAGCAAGTCTTGAAGCGCAAGATCATCCAGCGTCACCAGTTGCTCAAAAGTAAAAAGTCCTGCATCAATTTTTGCGGCCACCTCGGGCTCGCGAGCTTGAATCTCGCCCATGATTCGTTCGCGTGTTTCGGGGTCCAGGTTCTGAAGAATTTCGATCGCTCCTTCAATTCCGATTCGAGGTTGACTCATAAATTTACCCTTCTGCGTCTTTTCCGGGGTTGTTCTGTCGTGCCTTTGATACCCAACCGCCGATTTTCTTTGCCGCCCAACCTCTCCGTCGCGTGGGGGCAAGGTAAATCCACTGCGACAGCGCCTGAATCCGTTCTTGCTCTGGCTGAGAAGACTCACCCAGTAGTTCGGTTTGAAGTTGGCTCCAAATCGTCTGAAGGCGTGAAAACACCGCGTGTCGCTCCGTCTCGTCCCTCGGTCCGCCAGATAAAAAGACCGCGAGCTCATGGCTCGAAATAGCGACCACCACATCCGCCTTGCGAAGCTTTGCCCGCAAAACCTGCTCGAACCGACCGAAAAAAATCTGGGCAGTGATCGAAGGTCGCGTAGTCAGCTCTTCAATGAAAGGTTTCAGATCAATCAGCACCACGCTGATCTTTCTAAAATCAAACTCTCCTTCGTCCGAGGCGTTTCGAATGCGTTTCAAAAGCCAGTCTTTGTGTTCTCCAGCAACTTGAAACCTTTCTGAGATGGCAACCCCCAGCGATCGATAGAGCTCTTTTTCTCGGCTCGAAAGCCAAGCTGCGCCCACGCCGACAAAAACCACCCATGCGAGCAAGACTCCAACCCATGGGACCTGGAGTCTTTCGGTGCTCACCAAAAATCCGACTAAGGAAAAAGTGGATCCGATAAACGCCAAAACCCAAAAGCTGCGCAACTGACTTAAGCCCAACCGCTGAAACCGATGATGGAGATGACTCCGGTCTCCCACAAACGGTGAGCGCCCCTCCTTG
>CAMBEX010000005.1 GCA_945865865.1 Bdellovibrio sp. ZAP7 | reverse complement strand
GACGAAATCCCAGTTCTGAAAAAGAAAGTCCGCTATCAACTTTTCCGATACCCAACTGGAGCCTTCGCGGCGGGTGTCCGCGTGAGGGTTCGTTTTCGATAGGCAAAGGATGAGTAGGCTCATCCGTTTTGATTCCGGTTTCGGCACGCGCTTGAAGTGCTTGGTTTTTGAGAGACATGGTCTCGGGATCCTCGCGGACGAGGGCCTTAAAGGACTCAAAATCAATCCAGTCGATCCGGGCGTCGAGAACGGCAGCGCCGAGCGATGGAGTGCTTGGGGTTGCTTTCCATTCGTGTGCGATCAGTCTTTCTTGCGATGTGAGTAAATCCAGCCGCTTTTCGAGACGTTTTCGAGCAGAAGGGCGATAATCGATATTACGGACGAGTCCCGGCTCAAGCATTAGCGACTGGAGTGTATGGGACGGAATGACAAACCTAGGCAGTCTCGATAGCAACTCGGAGCGCGGCCGGATCGCTTCGATGAGTGCGATGATTTCGTAGGAGCAGTTTTTTGAAAAGTAGTAATAATTTTTTTCAGCGCTACCGAGCTCCCAGAGATGAGCCACGAGGAGCTCGAGTTCTGCTGCTGTCAGATTGAGATCGTAAGACCAAAGGTCGCGGTTCTCGGCGTCCGCGTACTCTCTGACTTTGTAGTAGTAGGGGATAGCTGTGAAATCGCCTCGAAAGAGGCCAAATGCGCCATAAAGTCCGTACAAAAACGCGTTTTGGGTCGTAACCGTCGCGGCGTATCCGATGCCGGTATCCAAAAGTTCGCCGCGCCGTCCGTCAGGGCCGATCTCACGAGTCGTGCTCGCACCCCGATTGATCCTAAGAAAAGAGTGACCAAACGCTGATGCCGGATTGTTGAGGTAGTAGCTTGAAAAAATCACCGAGGCGCCGGTGGCCGCGAGATTAGTTTTAAATTTCTCCCACTCCGGGCAAGGGCGGGAGGGTTTTTTGAGTTTCGGATTGAGACGCGTCAGCCAGAGAGCCCTGGCCGGAAAGCGGCAGTGAAAGTCCGTGTCGGGTTTATTAAATTCTAATTGTGTAGCAGCGAGTTCTGCCTCGGAGTCTCGGGCGCCCGTGGGCGAGACAAAAAAAGCCGGGCCCGAGTCGTTCGTCCATTGGCCTGTGATGTTTTTCCGGTAATGCAGAAGCTTGAGCCATTCGACGGGAGTGTCGGCTCCGGCATTGCCTGAAAAAAAAAGTACTGAAGCTAGAAAAAAGTTTCGGGCCAGGCGAAAGGCCCGGCCCGAAAATGTTCCCCGAGGGGAAGCGATCATGTGCAGGAACCTTGAACTGTCGTCTTGATCGAGGTTTCGATCTCAGCGGCGTTCACTTGGATGGTCGGAAAAATCTTTTTGTAGTTTTTCTGCAAAACGGTTCCGACTTCCTGGGTCTTGGTGCAGCCCATGAGCTGAGTCAGGTTGTTGAGGGTTTCGCCCTTGCCGCGAGAAATATCGTTGGCAAGCGACTCACGGTTGGCTTCGATGTAAGCCTTGACCGTAGGAGCTGCTCCGCCGCCACCACAGTTGGAAGTGCCGGAGGTGATCCCAAAAGTTTGGCTGGCAAAGGTGCCGTTGGTTGTTGCGGCGAAGACCTGAATGATTCCGCCTTGGGAGCCAAAAATCATGGAACCTAGACCACATCCTGCGGCTCCATAGCCTCCGGCCATGGCTGGGGTGGATACTACTGCGATAGCAAGTACTGCGAGTGCAAGTACTGCGAGTGCAATGCGCTTCATCGTGAAGTCCTTCTTTTTGATTGAACTGCTTGTGTTTGATTCCGCCGATTCAACAAGCGGCGCAAGAAGGATAAGGTTTACGTGAGCGTGCGGGTAGGGAAAAATTTTCCCAGTCTTCAAGTACCGAAGTTACCGACAGTTTTGTTGGTGGTAGGCGTTCCATGCGTTTACGATGCCGCCGCTTGCGATCCTAGAGCGGTCGGTGGTGCGGGGCAAAATCGTTGAGCATTTGAAGATCCGGTCCCTGACTTGAGCGATCGTGAGATTTGGATTGCCTGACCAGATCAGGGCCGCGACGCCGCTGATCATGGGAGTCGCCATGGAGGTGCCGCTCATCGTTCCATAGCCACCGCCCGGGAGGGTGCTTAAAATAGTTCTGCCGGGTGCAGTAATATCCACGGTTTTTACGCCAAAATTAGAAAAGGACTCGAGATATCCAGTACGGTTAGTAGCCGCCACCGAAATGATGTTGTCGAGATCGAGAGCGGATGGATAGTGACCTTCTACATCGGTGTCTACACCGTCGTTTCCTGCGGCGGCAACGACTAGGATTCCTTTTGCGCGCGCCGAGCCGATTGCGTCTTTGAGAGCTTGCGAGCTCGAGCCAGCGCCCCAACTGATGTTGATGATTTTTGCGCCCATGGCGGTTGCGTATTGAATTCCACGAACCGCATCCGAAAGATAGCCGCTACCGGAGGCGTCGAGCGCTCTGACTGGGAGCAATCTTGAGCCCCAGGAAATTCCCGCCATGCCGGCTGAATTATTGGACTGCGCGGAGATAATTCCAGAAACATGAGTTCCGTGAGTGTGATCATCGGAGGCGTCGTTGCCATCTCCTGCGTCGGAGTCAAATCTCCAGCCTGTGTAATCATCGACAAATCCGTTGTGATCGTCATCGATTCCGTTTTTGGCCAGGGCTCCCGCTTCACCCGCATTGTGGAAAATTCTTGCTGAAAGATCGGGGTGTGAGTGATCGATTCCGGTATCCACGATGGCTACTACGATGTTGGAGGAGCCCGTCACGGCACGTTGCCAAAGAGGGTAGACGTTGATTCCGTAGGATGACCCGCTGAATTTACTCGGAATCACTGACCATTGTTCTGAAAGTTTGGTGTCGCTCGGAAAGTTGAGCGTGTTGGGCACGGCAGGAAGAGTGACGGCGGAGCCGGAAGGCGGAGGAGCGGGAGTAGGGGGAGGCGTAGTTGGGCGTTTTTTCTTTCTACCCATTTCGACGCTAATCACTTGATCAAGTTCTGCGTACTCAACAGTTGGGTCGGACGATAGAGCAAAGAGAGCTTCGGCTGCTTCGGATGCTGTCGTCGTTTCGAGGATTCGAAGGGAGTCTGAGACTCGGGATCCGTATCGCTTTGAAAGCACGGATTCGCTCTGGATTTTCTGCGCGCCGGAATTTGAGTTTTTTACGGACTTCAGTTTGACGATGACCCGAACTTCAGCGTTCAGGCTTCGAGGCGCTGCCGCGTGAGCGGAGTCACCGAAAGCGATCGCGCCAGAAAATGTGGTGATGCCTAGAAGAAAAACCGCGTTGTATCTCATGAAACTCATCTCAGTACCTCTCGTCTCTCTGGGTGAGATTCATCGCAAAGAGCAGGCCAAAGCAGGGTTGGGATTTGACGGCGTAAGTCACTGATTTCAGGGGTGAACAACTGTTGAGGGGTGTCAACTGTTTAGACAGTTGTAGGCCCAGTCGCGCTTGTGTAAGTCTGTGGGTGATCGAGGGTGATCGAATGCCGAGTGAAAAAAATCTAAAAAAGTCTCTCTCAAACTCCTTGATTTGGAACTTCGACAATTCTTACTTGAAGCTCCCTCAGACTTTGTTTGTGAGGCAAACCCCGACGCCGGTGGCGGACCCCAAGCTTGTGATTTTCAACGATGCATTAGCAAAAGGGCTAGGTCTCAATACGGAAGGCGTCAGCGCGGACCGCTGGGCTGAAACGCTCGGAGGAAACGAAATTCCTTCGGGCGCTGAGCCGATTGCTCAAGCTTACTGCGGCCACCAGTTCGGAGGTTTTGCCATGTTGGGGGATGGCCGCGCTCTCTTGCTGGGAGAGCACGTGACCCCAGATGGCAGTCGATGGGACATTCAGCTGAAAGGTTCTGGGCAGACGCCGTTTTCACGAAGAGGCGATGGAAGAGCGGCATTGGGGCCGATGCTGCGAGAATACATCATCAGTGAAGCGATGTTTGCTTTAGGGATTCCGACGACGCGCAGTCTTGCGGTCGTGGTGACCGGCGAACTGGTTTATCGCGAAACGGCGCAAAAAGGCGCTGTTTTGACTCGGATTGCGGCAAGTCATATTCGAGTGGGCACCTTCGAATATCTTCGCGCCCGCAAAGATCTTTCTACGCTCAAGGCACTCGCTGACTATACGTTGCAGCGACATTTTTCTGAGCGGGTAGGCGAACCCGCACCCTATTCAGCATTGCTTGAGGCGGTTGTGGAGCGTCAAGCCGCGCTCATCGCTCGCTGGATGGCAGTTGGTTTTGTTCACGGGGTCATGAACACGGACAATGTATCGATCGCGGGTGAAACGATTGATTATGGTCCCTGCGCGTTCATGGACACTTATGATCCCGACACCGTTTTTAGCTCCATTGACCGCGACGGACGTTACGCTTTTGGTCATCAACCGGCGATCGGAGGTTGGAATCTCGCGCGCTTGGCGGAGGCGCTCCTTCCACTTTTAGATGAGCAAGAATCTCGGGCGATTGAGATTGCGCAAGAAGTCCTGGGTAAATACCCGCAGCGGTTTGAGCACCATTGGCTGAGTGAGATGTCAGCAAAGCTGGGAATACAGGCAAACCAAGAGGGCGATCGCGTACTGGTGCAAGAGTGGCTCGATCTGCTGGCCACACATAAAATGGATTTTACCAACGCCTTTCGAATGCTCTCGAGCGATTTGCCTCAAGACCAAGCCGCAGTTTCAACCGGAGCGTTTGCTGATTGGCATTTGAGGTGGACGGCTCGACTCGGGCAACAGGCAGGGGCGGTCGATGCGGCGCGCGAAATGATGCGCCAAAAGAATCCAGTTTTTATTCCGCGAAACCACCGCGTCGAAGAAGCATTGCGCGCGGCCGATGAGGACGGAAACTACAAACCCATCGAAGAATTGCTGAGGGTGCTTGCGTCACCCTTTCAAGACGATCCGGTCTGGGTCGCCTACAAAAATCCGCCTGGGCCAGAGTTTCGCGACTATCAAACGTTCTGTGGCACGTAGGGGGCTCTTGAGTTCTGCGCGGCAATGGGCGTTTTGAGGCTAGAGTCCAAAATCCTTTAAAAACGTGAATTAGCTTTTGATAGGTGCGCCCAATTCCTGTATTTTAACTGCAAATTCCTCTCAACGGTCTCAACAGATAGGATTAGGATCCGTATGACCCAAGCAGGCGCACCCCTTTCTTTCTCAAAACAGCGACCTTTTGGTCACACCTTACGCCGAGATGCCTGGTGGCTGCAGTCCCTTCTCACTGCCATGGGTTTGGGAGCTTTCATTATTTACTCCACCTGGGCCGCATTTCAGGGCGAACACTATCATCTGGGCGGTTACATTTCGCCCTTCTATTCGCCTGAGTTGTTTGGCGATTCGCCCCATTCCTTTTTTGGCCCACAACCCTCGTGGTGGCCTAGTTTTCTGCCGTTTTCTCCCGCGCTTCTGATTCTGTGGGCGCCGGGCGGATTTCGTTTCACCTGTTACTACTATCGGGGCGCTTATTATAAAGCGTTCTGGGCTGATCCTCCTGCTTGCGCTGTGGGTGAGCCCAGAAAAGGCTACCTGGGCGAAAATTCATTTCCGCTCATCATTCAAAACATCCACCGTTACTTTCTTTATCTTGCGCTGATTTTTCTGGCGTTCTTGGCCTATGACGTCTGGGCGGCCATGTGGTTCGTGAATCCGACGACGGGTGCAAGCGAGTTGGGCCTCGGAGTAGGTACGCTCGTGCTCGCCACTAACGTGGTGTTGCTTTCTTGCTATGCATTTGGCTGCCATTCCGCACGCCATCTTTTTGGGGGAATGCTCGACCTCATATCGCGCCACCCGTTGCGAAAAAAGGCTTATGACTGCTCGAGCTGCCTGAATCGCAAGCATATGATGTTTGCCTGGTTGAGCCTTTTCAGCGTTGGCTTTTCAGATATCTACGTTCGGCTCTGTTCGATGGGCATTTGGCATGACTGGAGACTTTTCTAATGACTGAGTATCAAACACACACCCATGATGTGCTCGTAATTGGCGCGGGTGGCGCCGGACTTCGGGCAGCCATCGAAGCCTCCGCTCACGGAGTATCGGTAGGCTTGATCTGTAAATCCCTGCTCGGAAAAGCGCACACCGTGATGGCCGAGGGTGGAATTGCCGCCGCACTGGCAAACGTGGATGACCGCGATGGTTGGAAAGTTCATTTCGCCGACACCATGCGCGGTGGGCAGTACCTCAATAACTGGCGCATGGCAGAGCTGCATGCCAAAGAAGCTCCCGATCGAGTTCGTGAACTCGAAGCTTGGGGCGCTGTTTTCGATCGCACTCACGACGGCAAAATTTTACAGAGAAATTTCGGTGGGCATAAGTACCCGCGCCTCGCTCACGTAGGCGACCGTACGGGTCTCGAGATGATCCGCACACTCCAAGACCACGGAATCCATGGGGGCATGGAAGTCTACATGGAGCAAACCATGATCCGCCTCCTCAAGGATGGCGACAGAGTTTGCGGCGTGGTCAGCTATGACCGAGAGCGAGGTCGCTTCAAGGTGTTTCTGGCTAAGGCTATTGTTTTTGCCACGGGCGGGATCGGCCGGGCCTACAAGATCACCAGTAATAGCTGGGAGTATACCGGCGACGGGCACACTTTGGCCTACGAAGCTGGCGCTGTGCTTACGGATATGGAGTTTGTGCAGTTTCATCCGACCGGGATGGTATGGCCTCCATCTGTTCGCGGAATTCTTGTAACAGAGGGAGTGCGGGGTGAAGGCGGAGTGTTGCGCAATAAAGACGGCAAGCGCTTCATGTTCGACGATATTCCGGCCAATTATCGGAACCAAACAGCCAACAACGAAGAAGAAGGCTGGCGCTACACCCAAGGCGACAAAAATTCCAATCGCCCTCCAGAATTGCTCACTCGAGATCACGTAGCTCGCTGTATTAACCGTGAAGTGCGCGCTGGGCGAGGAAGTCCACACGGTGGCGTATTTCTCGACATTGCCTGGATCAAGGAGCGAATTCCAAACGCACCCGATCACATTCGCAAAAAACTGCCGAGCATGTACCACCAGTTCAAGCAGCTGGCTGACCTCGACATCACAAAGGAGCCGATGGAAGTCGGTCCAACCACCCATTACATCATGGGGGGGATCATGGTGGATGGGGACACGCAGATGTCAACCGTGCCCGGACTTTTCGCGGCAGGTGAGTGCGCGGGCGGACTGCATGGAGCCAATCGACTGGGCGGAAATTCGCTCTCAGATCTCCTGGTTTTTGGAAAGCGCGCCGGCGAGTACGCGGCCAAGTTCGCAAAAGAAAACACGCAGGGCAAAGTCGACGAGCAGCAAGTGCAGGACACGTTTCGAGCAGCTCTTGAACCCTTCGAGCCTTCTCGCGGACAAGAGGGACCTTTTCAGATCATGGAAGACCTCCAGGAGCTCATGCAGGAAAACGTGGGCATCGTACGCAAAGAAGATGAGATGAAGCATGCCTTCGAGTCTTTGCAGAATCTCAAGAGCCGCGCTTCAAAGGTCACCGTCAAAGGCAACCGCGAATACAATGGCGGCTGGCATACTGCACTGGATCTGGGAAATCTGCTCACGGTATCGGAAGCCATCACGATGGCGGCCATCGAGCGCAAAGAAAGTCGAGGCGGCCATTTCCGCGACGACCATCCAGAAAAGGATCCTGCCTTCGGAAAGTTTAACTTCCACATCAAGAAGGGCGCAAAGGGCGAGATGAGTATTTCTCGTCAGGAGATCAAGCCGATACGGGAAGAACTGAAGGCTGTCATTGAGGAGATGAAGTAATGGCGAATGCTACTTTTCGCGTTTGGCGTGGAAACAAAGAGGCCGGAGATTTCGTTGATTACAACGCTGAAGTCTCTGAAGGGATGGTGGTTCTCGATGCCATCCATCAGATTCAGGCCAAGCAAGCCAATGACATGGCGGTGCGCTGGAACTGCAAGGCTGGAAAGTGCGGCTCATGCTCTGCAGAGATCAACGGCATGCCCAAGTTGATGTGCATGACCCGTCTGAACCAACTGGATCTCAGCAAGCCTGTGACGGTAGAGCCCCTTCATGCATTTCCAAAGATCAAGGATCTGGTGACTGACGTCTCCTGGAATTTCCGGGTCAAAAAGAAGATCAAAAAATTTAAGCCCAGGGCGCCAGACGCCGCGGACGGCACCTGGCGGATGGATCAGCAAGATATTGATCGGGTGCAGGAGTTCCGAAAGTGCATCGAGTGTTTTCTCTGTCAGGATGTTTGTCACGTCTTGCGCGATCACTCCAAGCACGAAGAATTTATCGGGCCCCGTTTTCTCGTGCACGTCGCCGCGCTCGAGATGCATCCTCTCGATACCGAAAGTCGTACTGAGGAACTCAAGACGGCCCACGGCATCGGATTTTGTAACATCACAAAATGTTGCACCAAGGTGTGCCCAGAAAACATCACGATTACTGACAACGCGATCATCCCGCTCAAAGAGCGAGTCGTAGACGAGTTTTACGATCCTCTGACAAAGCTCGCGCGGTTTTTATCGCCCAAAAAAGAAAAGTGAAGTTTGAGTTACGAACTCGGCGGCCAGTTGTGCGTTTCGGTTTGGCAGCTCTTGCACCACGAATAGAGCGCGTCGTAGATCACCAGTCCCTGTTTCAGCATTTCGTGATCATCGCGAATATTGTGTGACAGCCCCAAGGTGATGGCGAGTAGCCCTGAGGCCTGGGGAGCCAGTTGAAGTGCGTCGGTATCGGCTGCTCTCACGATCGTGGCGAGTTGGTCGAGTGCTGCGTCCTTAAGGTCGTATTTTTTAATAAACGCATCAAAGCTGCAGTGGTCACCCACATGGGTGAGTTCGACGCCAGAAATGTCGTAGGGGATGGCTCCCGTCTCTTGGGCGATTTCAGTGATCTTTTGCGCGGGCACATAGAGAAATTCGGCATCGCGATCGATAAAGCGCAAAATGAGCCAGGGGCATGCGATGCGATCAATCTTGGGTCGTTCACGGGTGATCCACTTCATAGGGGTATCCTTACGATTTGCTGGAGGGACGCTCCAGCTTTTGTTGTCGTTGTGAGATTCGAAATTCCAAATGAAGCCAGAACGTTTTGGAATAACAAAGCAGCAGAGAGACGACGCAGAGGTAGTACCACGCCAGCGGAGCGACGAGTGCGGACCCTACAACGCCGGTGACCTTTAGGAAAATAGCGAAAGGCACCGTGGTGATCGCTGAAAAAACATACGGCACCATCATCGCGCCGAGATAAAATCCGGGTTCTGGATAAAAATCGTACCCACAATGGGCGCAGAGCTTTTTGAGGCGAAAGTGGTTTTCATACACTTTGCCGCGGCGACAGGACGGGCAGCGTCGCAAGAAAATCGCGGGAATCACGCCAAAAATCATGTACGCAGGGTAACTGAGTCGGGTGAGTTCGCAAAGCACCCAAGTGAATTATGGACGCGCTCACGTCGCCTCAGCTTTTTTTGAAAGCCGCGCGACAACACCTAAGAGCACCTCCAGATCCATCGGCCGATGATTTCCGCTATTTTCGGCTGAATTTTCCCTGTCGTAGGAAACATTCGGGGCGTGCGCAACTGCTTTCGCTTTTCGCCGCTCATACCCGTTGATACCTCGTCGTGCGGCCAGCTCCCAAGCGCTTCACCAGCTTGAGTTCGAGCAGACGGTTCAAGATCTGTTTGGCGGAGACGGCCGGAATTCCTAGCGCACTTGCGACGAGCTTGGTCGAGATTTCATCGTTCTCATCAAAGAGGGTGAGTGCTTCGAGCTGATTGGGGGAGAGCAACGAATCGGTGGACGCGGATTTGAGAAATCCCTGGAGCATTTCGATCTGCCTCACCATCACGTCGATGAAGAAATGGAGCCAGCGCGCTAGGGCGGCCTTGGGTGATTTGCCGTATTGTTGGGCCGTGCGCAGCGCGAGGTAGTACTCGGTCTTGTGGTCCTCGATGATTTTCTCAAGCGAGGCGTAGGGCATGTACGTGTAGCCCGATTTGGCGAGGAGTAGGCTCGTGAGAATGCGGCTTAGGCGCCCGTTGCCGTCATGAAAGGGGTGGATCGCGAGGAACTCGACGATGAAGTTCGTCGCCCTTGAGCTCGTTCCGCGTCCATTCGATCAGTGTTCGCATTTCGGAAGGAGTGAGGCTCGGCTCGGTTGGGCTGAAAAGCACGGTCTGTCCGCCCGCACGATCGAACGCGACCACCTGGTTCGGCGCGGATTTGTATTTTCCCCGCTGCCGCTTGTCCTTCTCGGAATGTTTCATTAATTGGGCGTGGAATTGAAGGATGACGCCTTCTGTGAAGGGGATGTCCTTGTAGGAATCAAATACCGTTTGCAAAACCTCGGCGTATCCAGCGACCTCCTGTGAATCGCGATCCGTGAGTTTGCTTGTCTTAAGGCCCTTCAGTAGTTTCTCGACTTCCCTATCGGAGAGGGTGCTGCCCTCGATACGCGTGGAGGCACCGGTCGAGGTGACGACAATACTGCGCTTGAGACGCCCGAGCACCTGGGGATTCAAGGTCGAGGTTCCTCGCCACCAGCCAGGTTCTGCTTGCAAAGACAAAGAAGCAAAAGGCGGCCTAGTCGTTCGCCTGCTCCCAACTAGCTGAAATTATGGCATGATTTTAATATATCCTGGTTTATATCCTGGCTTAATTGACAATAAAAGATTGTCTTTTGGGGCAGATTCTAATCTCTGGCTTGCCGTTAGTTTATTTTATGGCTAGAATGTCAAGTATGACTAGACAAGTGGGCACTAAGATAAACAGACTACTCAAAAACTGGCCCAATGGAACAGTCGCTGCTCTTTCTTGGCTAGAGAGCCAAGGAATCACACGCCAGCTTGTCCATGAGTACGGAAAGACCGCCTGGGTCGAAAGAATAGGTCAAGGTGCGTTCATCAAGTCGGGCGATCAGGTGGATTGGAAAGGTGCCTTGTATGCAGTTCAAACCCACCTCAAGCTTCTCATCTATGTTGCTGCTAAAACCGCCCTCGCGCTCCATGGAGTAGTCCATTTCGTCCCATTAGGGAAAGGACAACAGATTTATCTCTTCGGTGCTCCCGATGCAAAGCTCCCCATCTGGTTTAAGAAGCATGATTGGGGAGTGACGATCGAACATGTTCGGTCACTCTTTCTCTCAAATGAGGGAGAACAAATCGGACTTACCGAAGTCAGTCATGGCGCATTTTCCATCCGCGCTTCCTCGCGCGAGCGCGCCATTCTTGAAATCTGCTTTCTCGTTCCTCAAAGCCAGGAATACGAGGAAGCAAAACTGCTTATGGAAGGTCTACAAACGCTTCGGCCAAAGCTTCTTCAGACTCTTTTAGAACGCTGTGATTCGATAAAGGCCAAGCGCCTGTTTCTTCACCTTGCCGAGTCCTGCAATATGCCTTGGCTAAGCAAGCTTGACCTCTCAAAGATTAAGCTTGGCACTGGAAAGCGCAGCATTGCCACAGGCGGAATCCTAGACGCAAAATATCAACTCATTGTTCCGAAGGTTCACGAGGGTGGAAGCGACGACCCTGAGAGGCCATAACTCCATGAAGCTACAGGATCGGAAATATTACAAAGAAGCCAAGCTGATGCTCGAAGCTATTCCTTCGGTCGCAACCGAAGACTGTTTTGCGCTTAAAGGCGGAACCGCGATTAATTTTTTCCTACGCAACATGCCGAGGCTGTCGGTCGATATCGACCTGACCTATCTGCCCATCGAAAAGCGCGATGACTCGCTTGCCAATATGAGCGAAGCGCTCAAGCGCATCGCTGCTCGCATCACAAAGCTGCGTCCAACGATTCAAGCTGGACATATACTGCTTTCAAAAACTAAGCACGTTACAAAGCTCACGATCAGTGAACGCGATACCCAAATCACGATCGAGCCCAATCTCGTATTGCGAGGAACCGTTTTCCCAACACAGAAAAAAGATACTTCAGAGAAAGTCGAAGAAGCCTTTGAGGTGGCGGCATCCACCCAGACTGTTTCTGATGCAGACCTCTACGGCGGTAAGATCTGCGCAGCACTTGACCGTCAGCATCCGCGCGATCTTTTCGACGTGAAAGTCCTGTTCGATAACGAAGGAGTCACCGATGAGATTCGCAGGGGTTTCGTCATCTACCTTGCCGGTCATGACGAAACGATGAGTGAGCTTCTTGATCCAAAGCCAAAAGACATAAAGAAAATATTTTCCGAGCAGTTTGAAGGAATGCCCTTTGAGACCGTAAGGGTCGAAACGCTACTTGAAACACGGGATAAGCTCATCGCTACGATCCAAAAGGATTTGACCGAGAGCGAACGCAAGTTCTTGCTCTCTCTCAAAGAGGGAGCTCCAAATTGGAATCTTCTCGAGATCGAAGGCGTTGAAAAACTTCCTTCAATTCAGTGGAAGCTCATGAACATCAGGAAAATGAAGCCTGACCATCATCGGAAATCAGTTGCTCGCCTAAAGGCAATCCTAGAGCTGTAGTGAAGCCAAAGCCTAAAAAAACTCTAAACAGTTTCATTTTTCATATCGAGAAAATGCGTTTACGGTGAGGAACCATGAAGAGTCTGAACAATGAAATAAAAAAGATCTTAGCGCGAGTAAAGTCTACTCAAGACGAACTTCAACGGCCGCTGAAAGGACGGATAAGGCGCTTCTCAAAGAAGCAAAAAAGTACCCACGCCAAGCCGCGGATCATTTAAAAAAACAGACTCAAGTCCGACATCGAGCGAGCGCGCTTCGGGCGTCTCGCCCTCAGCTCCGGGGCCGGCCGCGTCTTCGCTTCAAGTCCTATGGTCAACTCATGGTTTTGAAATTATGGGGTGCAAGCCCGATTCTGTTGTCGTCATTTGGACTCTCCGCCCACTGCCGCTTTGGGAGTAGGCACCTCGAATGAGCTGGTCATGTGCGCATCCATGGCAGTCAGAATCTCTTCGACTCGTTCCACCGTGATCCCGTGATACTCGTTCTTTTCATCGCGAGAGACCTGACTTTCATGAACGCCCAGTCTTTGAGCGAGCGCATGTCTAAACTATGTTTCGCGAATACGTTGCCATCCTACGTCGTTCGATACGTGAGAAAAAAATTACTGTGGACTGAACTGCGGCGCAAAGTTGCGGCTGGGCGGCGTGAGGAAGCGAATCTTCGCCGTGTTATGCGGAGGCAAAATCTGAAAACCGCAGAGCCCGCTCGAAGAAAAAAACATGCGGTACTTCACGCAATCGGCGATTGGACCTGTCATGTTTCAACCCGAAGTAGGCTGCACAAGTAGAAAGGGTGCGGGATTGAGACCGGGACTCACTGCGGGTGTGGACACGTCGAAACAAAAACTAAAAATGGCAAGTGGCCCCGCGCTTCAAGTCGAGGACCCAATTTGAAATAGGGTGTTTGGAAGGAAACCGAACTCGGTTTGTGCGAGGCTCACCAAATGTGGGGCCTACTTCGGACAGAAACCAAAATAGTCTTTAGATTTAGCTGGTTCAAAGGCTCGGTAAAAACTCGCCTCGCAATTTGTAGCGGACGGTGTTATTCGCGGCCAAAGGGAAATTGAATGTTTGACAGGTTGTGGGCCTTACTTCTGATTCTGATTTGCGGCTTTAACGCTGTTGGCGTTAGTGGCTCCGCTTATCTTTCAGAAAAAGAACATGAATCTGTTTCGACGAATGTTCAGTCTGATGCCGTCCTGGCTGGTCTATCGGCTACCTCTCAGACGATCGGTTCCGCAACCCACTTTCCAGATGATGGTCACGACGGCGATTGTGGAACTCAAAATCCGAGCTGTCACACTTGCCACCTAGGTCATTGCAATTTTGTCATAAATTCAGCTTTTGGTTTGGTGACGCCCGTTTTGGTACGGGCCATTCAAAAACATTTCGCCTTCTCCTACATCAGTATCTACCTTTCTGGTCCCAGAAAGCCTCCTCGCGCGTAATCAGACGTTAGCGGTCATCCGTTAACGTTTTGTCTGCTTTCCTAAGGTCTAACTAAGAACCTGGGTACGTGGTCATGCGTCTCATCGCCGACCCGCTGCCAAAGACTACGTGAATCAAATATCTCGTGATCGCAGCCCCTTTAGTCCTGCTCGGACATTTAAATAGGGAGATCGAGGAGCAACATCAGTGAAACTGCATTTGACGACAAAACAAGCTCTCCGAAACAAGATAGGGGCGGTCGCCTGTATTCTGATCCCCTCGCTCATCCTTCCATCTTTCACGAACGTGGTTCGTGCAGAAGCTGTTGCGACAGCTCCGCCCTCGCTGGCGTGTAGCCGTCTTGGTTCTCCTCAAGATGTGATTGATTGCGCTCTCTCCAATCACCCTGATGCGCAGCGAGCCAGGCTTTCTAATCAACAGGCAGACAATCTAGAAGACGCTGCAAGCCAGCGCCCCAATCCCGAGATCGCTGGAAAGTCGGTCTATGGAAGCTCTCTTGGTGATGAGGTCATCAACCATGAAGTGAACCTTGCCCACACGGTGGAACTCGGTGGCAAGCGTGGCGCAAGAATGGACAAGGCTCTTGCTGAGAAAGAGATGATAGCTGCAAGCTCCCAGCGTTCTCGCGAGGAAGTCTTGCTTGAGACGCTACACTCTCTCTACCGGCTTAGTCAGATTCAGGCGGAGCTTCACACACTCGATGAAGCGCTTGAAACCTTTAGCCGCATCCAACGCCAGTTTCGTTCGCGACCCCGGCGCACGCCCGAGCAAGACGTGTCTCTGGGTATCTTCGATATCGCTGAAGGTGATTACCAGTTAAGAAAAGCGGCTCTTGAAGCCGAACTTGCAACCCATACCCAAGAAATAGAGCTAGCAATCGGGCGCGAGTTTGAACCATCTGCAACTGTTCTTCCGCCAAAGCAAAAGAGCTGGCCTAAGTTTCAAGTCGCGGCTGCGCCAGCCTCTTTCAATGGTTCGGCAATGAACTCCGTTCGAGCGGGCCTCAAGCTCGCGGAAGCGGAACTTTCGGTTGCACAGAGTCTTTCTTGGCCAAACCTCAAGATCGGTCCATCTTTTGAAAGCCAAACCTCTGGACCTTTTACCTTTCAAACCTACGGCGTGAATCTGTCGTTTGAGCTCCCGCTCTTTCAGATCAATGGCGGCGGAAGAGCCGTTGCTAGAGCAGGATTTGATTTGGCCGAGCGAAATCTGTCGCTTAAAGAGCGCGAGCTTTCCAATCAGAGGACGATCCTTCTCCAAAAATATGACCTCTCGGTCAAAGCCGTCCAGGCTTCGTTTACTCATGCCGAGCTTGAGAAAAAGCACCGGAATACAGACGCGCTTTTTGCTCGCGGAATTATCCCAAGCTCACTTGTTATCGAAGCACACCGTCAGATCGTTGATTTTACCAAAAATCAAAACGAGCAGGAGCTTTCTGCTCTGGAAGCCCTTTGGCAAATCTACGTCTTAGAAGGCAGCGCTTTTGAGAAAAAACTATGAATCAGCATCCCTTGATACGTCAGGCCCTTGTTTCACTCGCGCTCGCCATTGCCATCGGTTTTCCGCTAATCTCCTGGGATTTGAGTGCAGAGCGATTTGCCCATGCGTCGGATAGAAATGTGGCACCACAGAAGAACGCCGACCCACACGACCACGCTGCCGGTGAAGACGAGCATGGCGATCACGACGATCATGCCGAAGAAGAAGGCCACGGGGATCATGAGGAAGAAGAGGGCGGCGCTCGGTTTGGACCTGGCAAGGCCATCACGGCAGCCAACAAGAAAGACGGGATTCAGCTCTCTGAGAAAGCCGTGAAAACCCTCGGTCTTAGCTACGTCGCCGCAACGGGTGACGGGACGTTTAAGCTTCCCTTCAAGACTGCCGTCTTTTTCCAAGATGAAGTGGGTGTCTATCGCCTGAAAAATGGCTGGCACAAGCTCATCGAGGTGCAGCTCATTTCAAAAACGGCGAGCGAAGTAGTCGTGAAAACAGCAGAACTTAAAGCAGGCGATCAGATCGCAAAAGACGGAGTTCCTCTTCTTCGAGCCGCAGAGCTTGAAGCTTGGGGTGGATCAGGAGACGGACATGGACACTAAGAACCCTTCATCTGGAGAAACACATCCTACTGTGGTTCATCATCCTGTGAACGATGACGGCTTGATCTCTAGAGTCATTCACTTTTCAGTCTACCATCGTGGCATCGTTCTCATGCTAACCGCACTGGTTGCGATCGTGGGCTATATCGCTTTCGAGAACCTCCCGATTGACGCTGTTCCCGACATCACCAACGTTCAGGTCCAGGTCAATACGGCGGTTGACGGCCTGGCCCCCGAGGAGATTGAGCGCAACGTCACGTTTCCGATTGAAACCGCGATGAGCGGAATTGCGGGCGTAACTCAGGTACGTTCCATCACTCGCTTTGGAATTTCGTCCGTTACCGTCGCGTTCGAGGATGACATGGATATTTACCGCGCAAGGCAACTGATCTCTGAGCGTTTGCAAGGTGCGATTGGCCAGCTTCCGAAAAACGTACAACCTAAGTTGGGTCCCGTGAGCACCGGCCTTGGAGAGATTTTTCATTACGCTATCGAAGCCGAAAAGGTTGAAACCGGCGAGGCGCGTATCCGGCAGCTCATGGAACTGCGTGCGCTCCAGGACTGGTTTCTCAAACCCAGGCTTCTGACTGTCAAAGGTGTTGCTGAAGTCAACACCATCGGCGGTTTTGAAAAGCAGTTTCACATTCAGCCCGATCGCCAAAAGATGGCTCGCTATGGGTTTCATTTTAGCGACATCATGGAAGCCCTTGATCGCGTCAATCAAAACGTTGGTGGAGGTTACGTTCAGCAGACGACAGAGCAGTTCCTCGTTCAAGGCATCGGTCTTTTCAAAAACATCGCCGACATCAAGGCAGTTCCGGTCAAATCTCTTGATAGCTTCAGAACGATCACCATTGGGGACGTCGCTGAAGTGAAGCTATCCACTGAGCTTCGCACGGGCGCTGCTCTCGTTCGTGGAAAAGAAGCAGTCTTGGGAAGCGTTTTCATGCTCATGGGTGAAAATAGCCGAACTGTTTCTACCCGTGTCGCCGAGCGAATGAAGGAGATCGAAAAGGGGCTCCCGCCTGGCTACAGGATCGAAACACTCTATGACCGTTCAGACCTCGTGAACGCGACTCTAGGTACGGTTGAGCACAACCTCGTTACGGGGGCCGTACTTGTCCTGATCGTTCTCTTGTTACTGGTCGGCAATGTGAGAGCGGCGCTGATTACTGCGGTCATGATTCCTCTCTCCTTGCTGATGACTTTCATTGTCATGAAGCATTTTAATATTTCTGGAAATCTGATGAGCCTGGGAGCTCTTGATTTCGGAATCATCGTCGATGGGGCGGTGATCGTTCTTGAGAACTGTGTTCGCATGGTTCACGTAAAAACCCACAGGCTGAAGAGATCCCTCAATAAGAAAGAGCTTCAAAAGACGATCTACGATGCCGCAATAGAAATCAGGACAGCAGCAGGCTTCGGTGAAATCATCATCGTTGTCGTATTTCTTCCCATCTTTGCTCTGGTGGGCATCGAAGGAAAGATGTTCAAGCCAATGGCGGCTACTTTTAGCATCGCCGTGCTTTCAGCACTGATCCTGTCTTTCACTACTGCACCAGCACTCGCGAGTCTCTTTCTCACCGGCAAGGTTTCCGAAAAGGAGCCTTGGCTCATGCGACAGGTGTCGCGACTCTACGCTCCTTTCTTGGCCTTTACTCTTAATCACCGGAAACGAGTTGCAACTATTGGCGTGGGAGCAATAGCTCTAGGAGCGATACTCTTTTCTACCCTGGGTGGAGAGTTCCTGCCCCAGCTTAATGAAGGCTCGCTCACTGTCCAATTCGTAAGACCGGTCAACATCAGCATCGACCAATCCGTCGCGCTTCAAGAGAAGTCAGAGACCATCATCATGAGCTTTCCGGAAGTCGAGGTGGCGTTCTCCCGTATTGGCACATCAGAAGTCGCAACCGATCCAATGGGAGTGAACCTTTCGGATACATACATCATGCTTAAGCCCAAGGATGCGTGGCCCAAGATCGACGGGACCCGTCGCACCAAGGGCGAGCTTGAACTGGCCATCAAAGAAAAACTCGAAGCCGAGCTTCCTGGCCAGCGCGGGCTCTTGAGTCAGCCCATTCAGATGCGATTTAACGAGCTTCTGGAAGGAACAAGAGCTGATATTTCGGTCAAGGTTTTTGGCGATGACATGGATCAGTTGGCTTCGGTCACGAAAGAGATCGCCGCAGTTATTAACAAGGTGCCAGGTGCTGGAGATGTGGAAGTTGAGCTCAAGGGCACTTCGCCAATTCTAAAAGTAATCCCAAAAGAGGGCATTCTTCACAAGCTCGGCGTTTCGAATCGTGAGGTACTGGAGACAGTAGGCATCGCGCTTGGTGGAGAAGAAGTGGGATTCCTTTACGAAGGGATCAAACGCTTTCCAATAGTAATCAGGCTTAGCGAGACAGACCGCTCCGATCTTTCCTCTATCAAAGCACTCCCCGTTGGAATTGCTGCAACGTCCACCATTCCGCTTTCTGAGGCGGCTACGGTGAGGTTTGATGAAGCTTATGGATCGGTTTCTCGTGAACAATCCAAGCGCCGCGCCGCTGTCATGATTAACCCGCGAGGCAGAGATACGGAGAGCTTCGTTACCGAAGCTCAAGAGAAAGTTGCGGCAGCAGTGAAGCTTCCGCCTGGCTATTACGTTGAGTGGGGCGGAAACTTTAAGAACCTTCAAGAGGCCAGGTCAAGGCTTCTCGTTCTAACGCCACTTGCTCTGATGCTTGTGCTCATGATGATTTACGCTGCATTTAAAAGCATCTTTCAAACAGCACTCATCTTTTCAGGCGTTCCGTTAGCCCTGGTGGGCGGGGTCTTGGGACTCATGATTAATCGTCTTCCATTCAGCATTTCGGCTGGCGTAGGATTCATTGCACTCTCAGGGATCGCAGTGCTTAACGGCGTAGTGCTCGTGAACTATTTCAATGATCTCCAGCGCCAGGGAATGAGTGGCGAGGCTCTCGTCAAACAAGGTGCGCTCATTCGGCTTCGCCCCGTTCTGATGACCGCGCTCGTGGATATCTTTGGCTTCCTTCCAATGATGCTTTCGACGGGAGTCGGAGCCGAGGTGCAAAAGCCTCTGGCTTCAGTGGTCATTGGAGGCATCGTTTCTTCGACTTTGCTGACGCTGATCGTGCTGCCAAGTCTGTATCTTCTCTTTGAGAAGCGCATGACCGCTCACGTTCCGGCGGGGGAGTGAGCGATACTAAGAAGTATTCATAGATTGAACAGGAGTTAATTTTAAAAACAGTGAATAATGCACGACCAGACAATGGACTGATTCTGCATTAACTGATGAAAAACAGTTTGTTTTAAGTGTTTTTTATGTAAATCTAAGGGTCACGGAACTGACCGGAAAAATATACGAGCGATAACGGATGATCGCCCAAGAATTACCCGAATGGGAAAAAGGGAGAATCCGTTATGTTGTCGTCTTCGTTGTTACGCACGTCTTTGAGCGTGCTTGTCATTTCAATGTTTGCTCTGGGTTGTAACCAGGGTGATGAACGCCTGGAAGAAAAAGCTAAAATCGAAGGAAAGGCTCAGGCCCAGGCCGAACTTCAGTCGCAGCTTGATAATCTAGAAAAGAGAGTCGAGATTGCAAGGGCTGAAGGTAAGGCTGTTGCTCAAGCCGAGCTTCAGGCGCAGGTTGATAACATTGAGCTCGTCGTTCAACGCGCTAGAGCCGAAGGGCGTGCCCAGGCCGAAGCCGAAATTAATGCTGGGAACGCGAATCTTTCCGCCAAGGCTCAGCTCATGGAAGCTGATCTGGCAACTCGCCACCTCTTCTACCAGGCGCTCAAGGGCACCTACGAGGGCGGGCTTGCCACCGAGCGCGGAGAATTCAAGGTCCGCATCACCTTGGTTCCGAGTCTTCCGCCTGCAACTTACCTGCGTAGTCGCCAGCTCGAGGAAATCACTTCCGATCTCAATAACCTTTTCTTCCATGCTCAGGTGCTCCAGTGGAATCCGGCCAATCGCTTGAGTTCGGTTGGTTGTCGTGTGGAGAACATTCGTCCTGACATCAATAAGGGTGAGATCGCGATTGCTTCATCAAATTGCCCGAACCTCTACAAGCTCAGGATTGCCGATCCAGAAACCGAGCGTTCAGTGAGGACCGAAGAGAATCCGACGCCGAAGGATTCGGAAGTAAGCAATGCAACCGCTAAAGCGATTAGTGACGGCAAGATTACTGAGCTTGCTGAGATTCGTGGCGAAGTTCATCCGACGACCAATGCTTCAATCTACACGCTTTCTGTGAAGCGTAGTTCTACGAGGTAATGAGTCATGAAAAAACATTGGATTGTAATAACTGGAGTCGCCTTGGTGCTCACGGGCGGCATTTCGACAAGCTTTGCAGGCCTTAATCCTCGTTCCACTCGCGTGAGTAAGCCGCGCGCCGTGCAGATCACTATGGGTGATGTGGTCAAAAAGGTAAGTAGCGAGAATTATAACGTCTACGCTAACGCACTTCGCGTTTATCAGGCGCGAGAGAATATTCAGTTCGCCCGAATGAACCTTCTTCCGAAGCTCAATCTCTGGCGAATTGCCGGGGTCGCAGTGGACGCCGTGATGGGCAACTATACCTCAGCACTTGGGCTCATCGGTGACGTCGCGCCGTTTCTGGTTCCCGCGAACTGGTTTCGGCTCGAAACATCGAAAGTTCTCTACTACGCCGAGAAGGAAGGATACCGCGCTCTTTGGGCAAACGAACTAATGACGGCTAAGGCTCTCTACGTTCACTTGCTTCTCGATCAATCACTTTTCGATCACGTTAAGCAGAGCGCGCAAGAGCTGAAAGACCTTCTTGTTATTGTCGAAAGTCGAGAGATGTTGGGCGGAGCTCCTCAAGGGGCATCCCGCGACATTGAAATTCGACTTTTGGCGCTTCAAGAAGACCTTCGTCAGCTTGAAGTGCTCATCGACGAAGAAGAAAGCCTTCTTTCTTACATGATGGGCTTTGAGGCAAACCTAGTCGTAAAGCCTGCTCTGATACCGATGCCAAATTTCGAGGCGATGCAGCCGCTTGATTACGAAGATTTCGTTTTCCGCGCGGTGGATACGTCGCCTGAGATTAGACAGTTTGACCATTTTATTGCTGCCTCGGACTCCGTTCGCCAAGAAGTCATCTACTCCTTTCTTGGAACATCGAACATGAGCCGCGGAGTCGGTGGTGGAATCTTTGACAACATCCCGGTTCAAGATGGCTTGGGATTTGGTGCTCCTGCTTCAATGCGCATCGTGAGCGCTCAGAAGGAGATTCTGAAAACTCAGCGCAAAGGAATCGAAGAGACTCTGAAGCGGCATTTGAAGCTTCTGGTTAAGCAGTACAACCTCGATCTTGAGTCATACGCGAATCTTAAGCGTCGGGTCGAGCTTACGGTTGCTACCAACGAGCAGCTTTATGAGCGCCTTTCTCTCGGCCAGGATGTGGAGATGTTGGAGCTTATTGAAGGCTCCAGAAACCACATTCACGCCGATACGTCGTTTTTTGCGATTCAATACCGATTTATCACGAACGAGGACAAGCTTGCGCGTCTCATCTTTCACGGAGATTACACAAAGCAACCCGTAGTGATTGAGTCCTTAGAGAAAAATACTCCAGCCGATGGGAGGAATGGATCATGAAAAAACTAAAAAGAACTTGGCATGTTTTTGGGTTACTTGTCAGCCTTACGACGCTTTCAGGAATTTCTGGATGTGATGATGAGGGACAGGACATTCAGAACTGGGTAGAAAATACCAGTAAGCTTCGTGCGACCGCCAAGGAGCAAGGCAACATCGTGCCTTACCAGCAGCAGCAGTACCAAGCGCTCAAGGCCTATTTTGTTGAAATCAATGAGATCGCATTGGCGTTGGAGAATGACGCTAATTTCGCTCTCCGCTTCAACAACGCGGTGGCCAAAGCCGATATCAACGTGATTTGCGCGAAAGTGCTTTTCACACGGTCTGAGTGGCAGGACTTAGTGGAGCGTTGCACGCGCAACAACTTCTTTTTGTGCGCCGAAGAGGTCAGGGCTTTTCCAGACATGGTTGGCACCCTGCGCGGAAGGCTCGTTCCGGAACAACAGATGCGTTTTGACCAAACGCCTTCTTGTCAGGCGGCGCTCGGGAGCAACTAGGGTGAAGCGAGTATGCGAAGACATAAGCCTGGATGTAGATGTCGGCACCAAGTACCGGCTGACGACGATAGATTCTGATGAGCCCGAGGTTATCCCCTCGGGCTTTTTCATTTTCAGGGTGGTTTGAATTTGCGGCACATCTGAACGCTCCTTTTTCGTGCAAAGGCACGAGGTTGCATCAGCGGCGCGTAGGAAAATCGTAGGCAGAAAGTAGGAAGTTTTGGGGTGACCCAGGGGACTTGGCTCCTTCGGTCGGTCGCGTCCCGCTCCCTTCCTGCGTAGCCTCCCCTCAGCCGCTCAGTCGCACATCGTGTGCGACTGTCCGCACGAAACGCTCCTGGACGTCGCGTTCCCCGCGGCCGCGTCTTCGCTTCAAGTCCCCTTGGCCCACTCATGGATTCAAAAACAGAAAAGGCCACCCGCACTTTCGTGGGGTAGCCTTTTCTGTTTCTAAAATTATGGGGTGACCAAGGGGACTTGAACCCCCGACCCCCGGAATCACAATCCGGTGCTCTAACCAACTGAGCTATGGCCACCATCTAAAAAGAGAGGCCATTTTTTACGCGCTCCCGTCGAAGCTGTCAACCAGACAATCTTTGGGCTCAAGGCTGCGGATCTCTTGGCAGACGGGACGTTGCAGGGTAGTTTTTTACCATGCAAAACCGACAGATTCGCAGGCTGATTTTGGGTCTTTTTCTGGGTTATTTGGCTTTTAATCCAGAGGCAAATGCGGGCGTCCATAACGCCTTTCGCTTTGTGGCTCCGGGCCAGTTTGCCGTAGCGCTCGAACCTGAGCTGACTCTCACGGATGGCGCCGGAATTGGGGCTAATCTCAAGTTCACTCACGGCCTCAACGACCTGACCAACGCCACCGCCATTATCGGGACAGGCGGTGGATCCAGGCGTTTTAGGGCGGGCGCCCAGTTTACGATGGATTTTTTTCCGGATACCGACGGGCAGCCAGGCCTCGGGATCGCAACACAAGGGATCTATTATCGGCAAGAAAACCTGGGTCGCAGCGAGTTCACGCTGATTCCCTACATTCACAAGGCTTTCGATGTTCGGGGGGGCGAGGTCGAGCCCTTTTTTGCGCTCCCTTATGGCGTGGCCTTCGTGTCAGGTCACTACAATACGATTTCAAATGTCGCGGTGGGTGCGATGTTTAAATCCAGCGAGCACATTCGCTACACACTCGAACTCGGCGTCGCCATCAACAACACCGACAGTTACATGTCGGGAGGTTTGACCTATTACTATTAAGATTCGAGACCGCGCGGCATCACTGGCACTGACGGCCACCATTGGCCTGACTCTCGTGAAGCTTGCCGTGGGTTTGATGTCAGGCTCGATCGGTGTGTTGTCCGAGGCCGCTCACTCGTTTTTGGATCTGGTCTCAGCAGCAGTGGCATTTTTTACGATTCGCGCGGCGGTCAAGCCCGCTGACCACGGTCACCCCTACGGCCACGGAAAGTTTGAAACACTTTCAAGTTTGCTCGAATCCTTGCTTCTAGTCGCTGCAGCAGGCTGGATTGTCATTGAGGCCGTGGGACATCTCCGAAACCCGCAACCCATCGCCCATCAGGGGCTCGCCATCGCGGTCATCGTGATCTCGATGGTCGTGAGTTACTTCATGTATATTCACAATCGGTCGGCCGCAGCCGTAACCGAGAGCAGTGCGATTCATGTCAATGCGCTCCATTTTCTTTCGGATGTGGTGGCAAGCGGGGGCGTGCTCGCAGGCCTTTTGATTATCCACTTTACCGGCTGGACGATTGTCGATCCGATCGTCGCAATCGGGGTTGCGGCTTATATTCTTGCGATTTCTTACAAGCAGGTGAGGCGTGCGCTTCAGGAGCTGTCAGACACGCAGCTTCCCGAAGCTGAAGTGCAGGAAATCGAGCGTATTCTAAAAGAGTTTCCGGGGCGCCTCCTTGAAGCACATGAGCTTCGCACCCGAAAGGGCGGCACGACGCGCTACATGGATTTTCATCTCGTGGTTTGTGGAGCGATGACGGTGAGCGAATCCCACCTGCTTTGTGACGAGATCGAGGGAAAGCTGCACGAAAAGTTTCCAACCGCCTCGGTCACCATTCATGTCGAGCCCTGCGAGCATCACCGCACGCGTTGTAATGAGATGTGCAAGCTCCACGCTCAAAGATCTTCAACAAATCCTATTTATGAATAAACCTACCCCTTGGTCTCAAGTCACTGCGGCTCAACTCAGAAACGTCCGCGGAATTTGTCTCGACATCGACGAGACGCTCTCGACTCGAGGCAAGCTCCTGCCTGAAGCGTTTAGCGCGCTTTGGAGTTTGAAGCGCGCGGGATTTGCCGTTGTTCCAATCACAGGACGCCCCGCGGGCTGGTGTGATCACATCGCACGTTTTTGGCCGGTGGATGCGGTGGTGGGTGAGAACGGTGCTTTTACTTATTTTATGCGGCAGGGCGTGCGTTCCAAGCTGGAAACTCCGAGTGGCGGAACTGGAGCTAGCCCCGAGGCCTTGGGTGGCGCGCAGCTCAAGCTCGAAGAACTCGGGCAAAAGATCCGCGCGCGATTTCCAAAAGCGAGCTGGGCGTCGGATCAAAAATTTCGCGAATTCGATCTTGCGATTGATATCTGCGAGGATGTTCCCGCGTGGCCAAAGGCTGAAGTCGAAGAGCTGCTCGCCCTTTGCGCGAAAGAGGGGGCGCACGCCAAGCTTTCGAGCATTCATGTCAACGCGTGGTTTGGAGATTACGACAAGCGTGCCGGGTTCAAGCATTGGCTCGACTCAGGTGCTCCGGGCCTAGAAATCAAAGGTGGCGCGCAGGGCGGCGTGCCCGCGTGGAATCAGTGGCTCTTTATCGGCGACTCGCCCAATGACGAACCTCTTTTTGCGAGCTTTGAGTATTCGGTCGGTGTGGCCAATATTTCGGCTTACCTCGATCGCCTTAAGAACCCACCGCGCTGGGTGACCCCAAGCGAGAGCGGGCAAGGGTTTGCTGAGATGGCAGCGCGGTTGGTGGATGCGGGCCGCTAACAGTCCGCAAAGTCCTGTAATAACAGCGATTTATGAGCCAGCCTAATCCCGACCCTATAGATCAACTATGGTCTTGCCGTTCGCCCGCTTTCTGAGTATGTTGCGCTGCATTATCTATGGCACCTTACCTGAACAGAGTTCTCGTTCTTGTCTGCACAGCAAGCATCGCCCTTACGGGGTGCTGGTCTCCATTTCTAAAAACAACGAGCCCACCCAAATCAGGCGACGACATTCAATCTCAAGTGCCCAAGCTAACCGATGCAGCGCAAGCCGTTCAGATTACGGTACTCGCCACCAACGACATCCATGGCGGTGTCGAGCCTAATATTACACAAGCGGGGTTGAAACGCGGTGGCTTGGCGATTTTGGCTGGCGCGGTCAAAGCGATCCGTAGCGGAATCCAAAAGCGTCTCGGCCCAAGCGGTGGCGGAGTCGTTCTTGTGGACGCGGGTGACCAGTTTCAAGGAACGCTCGTGAGCAATTTCAACGAAGGCAAACTCGTTTATGATGCCATGAGCGAGATGCAGTACGACGCTGTGGTGCCCGGCAATCACGCCTATGACTTTGGGCCCGAGGGTTGGCTCAAAGACCGCGCGACTCTTCCGGGTGAAAACCCTCGCGGTGTGATCGAAAAGTTAGCAGAGTCGGCTGGATTTTCGCTTCTTTCGGCCAACACCTATCTCAAAGAAAGTCTCTCTGCCGTCCAAGGCGCGGGGTTGGATGTGGACGACTCGTGCCGAATTGTGTCCCGACCTACCCCCACTGCCAAAAAGCGAAGGGGCGGAGTGCCAGGAGTGCAAAGCCGCGCCACTACGATTCAATGGAGCAAGGCCGAGCGTCCCGCATTTTTAAAACCCTACGTGATTAAAACCGTGGCAGGGGTCCGCGTGGCACTCATCGGAATGGATCATCCCCAGACGACCAAGATGACCACGGTCGCAAATGTCAGCGACCTTTGCTTTAGGGATCCGGTCGAAACATATCGCGATTTGCGCACCCAAATGGGCAGCCTCGCAGATGTTTTTGTGCTGGTCATTCATCACGCCAATGCTCCCGGGCAGTATGATTTATCGGATCTGGTTCGAACGCTGCGCAAAGACCCCGACCCCAAGCTGGATGTCGTGATCGCCGGGCACACGCACATGATTCAAAATGACCTCATCTCAGGCGTGCCGATCATTCAATCGGGTGATGGCGGTGAACGCCTGGGCCGAGTTGACCTTTCTTACGACGTTCAAAAAAAGGCCCTCGTTTCGGCAAATACTCGCGCTTACTCCGGAGTTCCACTCAACTATGAGGCGTGTGATCCTGGCGCGAAGAGCTTTTGCCGAGAAGAAACCCTTTCAGACAGCCGAACGGCAGCTCGCCCCAAAAAAGGGATCTATTGGGAAGGCGAACTCCTGGAACCCGTGGCCGCGATCGAAACACTCGTCGCTGATGCGCGCGCTGCAGTGTCAGGTCTTGCGGGTCGCGTGCTCGGAACTGCTATCGGCCCCCTTGGGCGTGATCGGATCAATGAGTCGGCGATTTCCAACGTATTGACGGATGCACTCAGAGATAGGGCGGGCGTCGATATCGCTTTCATGAACACGGGTGGAATTCGCGCGACCGTTAAGGCCGGCAAAGTGACTTACGAGCAACTCTTTGAAGTGTTGCCGTTCAACAACCACGGTGTCATTGCGGGCCCCATGGATACCGCCCGACTCATGGCTCTCTTGGAGCGTTCCATCAAAACGTGCGGACTTTATGGCGCACTGATGCAGAGCGGCCTTCGTGTCTCTTATACGCGTGACTGCGAAACTCTCAATCGCGGGGGGGTCGACAACCATGCAAAACTCCTTCGAGTGGAAACTCTCTCGGGCGAGTTGATTTACGATGCCGTCGCCCAGCCCGTTCCGACCCAGCGTGAGTTTCGCGTCGCGACCCTCGATTTTCTATTGGACGGTGGCTCTGGCTTTGACGGATTCAAGGGACTGCCGCTGATACAAGAAATGGATATCGTGCGCGAAGCTTTGACGGATCAGTTTTTGAGCCTGAATCCTCCGACGCAATTTTCACATCAAGTGGATGGCCGTTGGAAAAATGCGGCAGCAAACTAGCCGCACCATAATCGCAAAACAGGTATTAGTTTTGAGAGGCTAAAAACTCCCGCAAATCAGCCGGGAGTGGCGAATCAAATTCGACCATTTTCTGGGTGAGTGGGTGTTCAAAACGGATTCCGGCCGCGTGGAGCGCGTGGCGTGGATGAAGCAGTCTTGCCCAGCGTTCGGCAGAAACGGTTTCTCTTTCAAAAAATGCGAGCGCGTCTTCTTCGGGCATTCCGTAAAGCTTGTCGCCTACGATCGGGTGGCCGACCGAGTCTAGGTGTACCCGGATTTGATGCTGGCGCCCGGTTTTAGGAAAGCACTCGACCAGTGAAAACTCAGCTTGGGTCTCAAGTCTCTTGAACTCAGTAAAAGCGCTTTGACCGCCCTCGCTTTCGGGAGCGACCACCATCTTGAGTTCGATGAGTGAGCCCGAAGCCCGTTTCATCGCAAGATCGACCTTGAAATGCTCAGGCGTGATTCCGCGAACGACCGCGAGGTAGCGCTTTTGAGTTTTGCGTTCAGCAAACTGCCGTGCGAGGTGGGCGCAGACCTCTTTGTCTTTAGAGAGAACTAAAATTCCGCTCGTCTCTTTATCAATCCGGTGAACAAGAAAATATTCGCGGTCAGCCTTGAGCGGGTCTTTGAATCCCTGGGTTTTGAGATGCGTGAGCAGGGTGTTGAAGAAATATCGGCCCGCCGGATGGACGGGAAGATTGGGGGGCTTATCGATGACAAAGAGAACCTCGTCCTCAAAAATGACTCGGTAATCAAAATTAACTTCGGGCTCAGGCTTGCGCTCCGTGAGCACCAGGACTTCGTCGCCGGGAATAAGCTGAGAGCTGGGTTTGAGCCGGCCCACGGTAACATGTGGACCTTGTGTGCGCCTGATCGTGATGGCGCCTGAGTCGATCGCTTTTTTAAGAACCTCGCGGGAGCGCCTTCGGTAGCGATCTTTCAGAAAGGCATCCAGGCGAATTCCATGCTGATTGGGGCCCACGCTGTGGGTCACCAGGTATTCGTCGGCGCTCAGACTTCGAGTGATATTCATAATGCTTACTTAAGTGAGGGCCGCACTCAATCTCAATAGCGCTGCCGCATCAAGAAGGTGATTACTTCCTTCGCGCAGTGTTCGCAATAGCCAAGCCGGGAGACCATGTTTTGCACGGTTTGGCGGGCCAGCTGGGCGCCTTCGGGGTCGATGCTCGCTCCTCCTGAAAAGGCACTGCTTGAGTTTTCGCGCCCATAAACCAGCAAAACATCGTGCATTTTGGTGAGCACGGGTTTTTGGGAGTCAAAGTAATGCTTTTCGAGCCGCTTCCAGAACTCCGGGAACACCTCGGCATACACCACGGGTTGGCCGGGGTGATCCAGCGACCAGGCCCCCACCTGCGAGATGATGTTTTGCCGAAAGGCCGCGAGTTCGTCCGCGCCGCTTTTGCCGCTTTTTCCGGGAGCTTCAACGATTTTTTCAAGCTCTTCGATCAGGGAAAAATCGGGTTCTTCCATTTTTCCGGTGATCGAGTTTTTGAGTTTCTCTTTTTTAAGAAAGAGCGCGAGGTGTTGGACGTATTTACGCAAAAACTCTTCCCACTGTTTCGAATCATACAAGCCCATCGAGTCGCGCACCTCGCGGTCAATGCGGACTAAGTATTCATTGCGAACGGTGTTCACGAACTCCGCGGCGTCATGATAGCCGTCCTTGATGTCTTGTTTGAGAAACTCGTATTCGGTCACGTGTTTAACGAGTTGTTC